>NZ_JBGTHY010000405.1:0-8947 GCF_041745955.1 Pricia sp. | reverse complement strand
AGTCCGTATTCGGAGATTCTTACGGCACGCAGCCTATTAAAATCTCCTGATAATTCTGCTGATGTACTACCAGCGGGTAAGCTGAAGCTTACCGTGATGGAAAAAACCAGCATTACGGTTGATTCCACTACCGTAGACCTTACTACCTATGCGATGTCGGGAGCAGATTTGAATCCCTCTTATTTTATCGCTGACAATGATCAACGCCTGTTTGCAGTGATCAGCCCGTCGTTTGTTATTGTTCGTGAAGGGTTTGAAGGGCAAGAAAAAGAACTGAGGGCCTATGCCGAAAAATATTCAACGCAGCGCTTTGAATCGTTGCAAAAAAAATACGCGCATAACTATGGAAGAAAGGTGCGCATTGCCAATGTGAAACTATTCGACCCCAAAACATTGTCACTCACGGCGCTTTCATCTGTATTGGTGGATGGTGAGCGTATCGTAAGTATTGATGCCCCTGACGCAACGGGCGAAGATGAAGTGTTCATTGATGGGGCTGGTGGCACCTTGGTAGCCGGAATGTACGAAATGCATGCCCATACCGGGGACGAAGGCGCCCTGTTGAATGTATTGGCGGGAATTACTTCCTTTCGGGATATGGGGAACGACAATGCGGTGTTGGACGAATTGACAAAAAAAATAAATTCAGGGGTTTTGGCCGGACCACGGGTCCATCGCTTAGGGTTTATTGAAGGACAAAGTGAGTACAGCGCAAATAATGGAATCTTGGTTTCCAGTGAAAAAGAGGCCTTGGCCGCAGTGGATAGCTATCATGACATGGGCTTCTATGGGGTGAAATTATACAATTCCATGAACGGGGATTGGGCACCGGCCATCGTTAAAAAGGCACAGAAGTACGGGATGTTCGTATGTGGACATGTACCGGCATTCTCTGATGCCAACGCCATGCTACGGGCCGGTTTTGACGAAATGACCCATATTAATCAGACCATGTTGGGTTGGGTCTTGGAACCCGAGGAAGATACACGAACCTTACTTCGACTTACGGCATTGAAAAGATTTCCGGGCTTAGACCTGAACGGTCCCAAGGTGCAGGAAACCATGGATTTATTTGTGAAGAACAAGACTGCGATGGACCCTACCTTGGCTATCCATGAGGTGTTGATGAAAGCTAGAAATGGGAAAGTCTGGGAAGGCACAAAGGATATTATAGACCATATGCCCCCAAACTCCCAACGTGGATTTAAAGTGGCCTTGGCCGATGTGGCTTCTCCGGAAGACGACAAAGCCTATCGCGAGGGTTATGAAAAAATCGTGGAGACCTTAAAAATGATGAAGGATAAGGGGGTCTTTATCGTACCCGGCACAGATCTGGGAGGTGCCTTCTTCTACCATCGGGAACTGGAGCTGTACCAACAATTGGGCTATACCCCGGCGGAGCTAGTAAAACTCGCCACCTATGATATGGCCCAATATTTAGGGGATGCAGATCTTGGGAGCATTGCCCCCGGTAAACTGGCTGATTTCTTCTTGATTCCTGGAAATCCAATAGAGGACATCAAAGCGATTAAAACAATTTCAATGGTATCCCGTGGTGGTACTTTCTACTATCCAAGTGAGGTGTATCCTGCTTTCGGTATCCAACCCTTCACACCAATGCCGGGAGTAGAAGAGTAAAAACGGAACCAAAACCAGATACTATTTAAAATTTTAACAAAGTAAATCTAAAAGTTCAAATGATCGATTGAATCGGAATTTTTATTTAAATGAGTACCTTAAACAGTTTTGGCATGGTTGGCCTTTGTAGAAAAAGTAAGTTCTTTTTTGACCCTAGTGTTGGTACGCTTGTATAAACGAGCTACCTCGGTAGTAGTTTCTAAGGAAACCTCTTCAGAAATACCTTCAACGGTGCTGGTCATTTCTATTGCGTCTACCCCTGCTGTTTCATCTGCGGTCTGAGCCCGTGCGATAACTCCGATAAAAAGAACAAAGAGTAAAGTTGCTATAGTTTTCATGACATGCGTTTTTATATAAATAGAACGCTGCACTCCGTATTGAACAGAGTCGTAAATCGTTGAACAACACATGATTTTCGGTAATCCGCATACACTGGGTCAAATGGCAAAAAAGTATCGTTGAACGGATTCCCTATAAAAAACACTTTACAGAAACAACCGGCCCTTTGACCGAGTCCAAGGACTGCAGATTTTGAAGTGCAGCAAAAATATTGCATAAAAAAGGCCCATATCTCGAAGAGGACCTTCATACCGGTAATTGTATATCCGTTTAATGTCCACTTGCCGTGATACTCGCTATCACTAGCCTGTCGAATATCCTTTCCCCGAAATACCTTCTATTAAGTTTATAAACGAACTCGTTCAGGTATAGTTGAAGGTATTTGGCCTTGATCTTGTGGTAAATCCCGACAAAATTCCGTTTAGCGTTGCTTATGGCTATATGTACCCACTTCAAGGTTTTCTTGGTGGTCCGTTCGTCGGACTTTTCGCTTATATGGATGTCGACATAGTCGGCAATATTGACGTACGATGTACATTTATCGGTAAAGACGATCGATTCCTCATTGTCCATCGCTTTTTGGAGCGTACGGTCGGTGCCCTGCATTTTATGGTCGGTCAGGACCTTGGTCCTTGAAATATCTACATTGCCACTCCACCTTTCCCGTATCGATGTCCTCCAGAACGGTGCTCTCCGCCATTACCATGACATTGGCCTTTGTCTTGCTGCCACGCCCTTTTTTCTGTGTTGCATGGTCCTTGGCGGAGGCCTCTATCGTGAAATATCCTTCGTCCGCCTCGATCATGCCCTCCAAAGTGTAGCGGTCGTCCCTCTGCCCCATGGCCTTGCGCAGTTTGTGTACCATTGCCCATACGGGCTCCAGCTGCGCCTTGTGCACGTATACAAGGATGACGGGGACAAGGTCGTGGAGATCATCACCAACAATCTGGACTGGAGCGCACGCACGATCGCCGGCCTGTACAAAAAACGCTGGGATATCGAGCTGTTCTTTGTCAAGCAGAACCTGCAGATCAAGACCTTCGTCGGCACAAGCGAGAACGCGGTCAAGTCCCAGATATACGTTGCCCTGATCACCTACCTGCTTCTACAGTTGATAGAAAGGACGATAGCAAAAAAATCGCCCGCCTTTTCCAACTTCGTGGAAAAGATAAGGATGTGCCTGTGCTTTTACCTTACCCTCGACTACGCCTGCAACCACGTGGGCGAGGGCGCGAAGAGGGTACGCGGCCAGACAAAGGTCGATTTCGATGTCGGGAAGGACTTGTTTTCCGCCGTTACCTAATGTTAGGGACTGGATACGGGGCTTGGCAGATGTTTTTTGATTAATTTCGAAAACTTTCGAATAGCAGTGAAGCAATATAATAATAGGCTTTGACTATTTATGTGCATTTAGATAATCATTTAGCTCCTTTCGGGTCATGGGCAACTTGTTATCGGGATAAGCATCGACCCAATTTCTAAAATCCTTTTTCATGGCATCCGTCCATTTTATATCGATTTGTCCGGGAGTATATTTTTTCTCCCGCAAGCGTTGAAATCCAAATTGATCCCGCAAGGCGACGACTTCGGAAGACAATACCAGTTCATTAACCAAATAGGGCGGGATAAAAATTGTTCCAAATTCGTTGGCCAGCACCACATCCCCTGGCAATACAATAGCCCGCCCAATCCTGATAGGAGCATTGATAGAAGTAAGCATCCGTTCTGATGAAGAGGATGGGTCCTGCCCGCGGAACCAGCCATTAAAACCCTTAATCTTCCGCAGTCCATCAAGATCACGAATCCCTCCGTAAAAAATAACCCCGTTTTTTGAATTGTTATAGATGGCATTTCCCAAATTGGAACCAATAATGGCCATGTTTATGAGCTTGTCATAACCATCGGCCACATACACGTCCCCGGGTTGCAAAATCTGTATGGGCCAAGAATTGTCTTTCCCAATGGTATCACGTTTTTCAACTGCTGCTTGCCTTTGTACCACATTCTTAAAATCGGCCCTCAGTGGCATATACTGTGCCGTGACCACTCTACCCGTCATAGGGTCGTCCGGATGGATAATCTGCCAATCCCCCTCGTACTGATTGTTATAACCCTTGCTGCGCAAAAAGCCCCAGGCCTCTTCCATGGCCACATTCTTAAGTCGAGCTAAAATGGCATCGGACACTTTGGGACGGCCATCGGCAAGTCGCTCCCCTTTCCATTGGAATGTCAATGTCCTTATATAGTCCGGAGTGGAAGCTACGTTTTGTGCTTCCATCGTTACAAAGGAAAAAGTTAAGATAAAGAACAACATCCGTATTATTTTGTTTTTCATAATAATTAGAACCTAAAGGTGATTTTTATATTCAGCTGAGAAAATTTCGCATTCTTAATAAATGTTAAAGAGTGTAAAAGTTATAGGTCAGGGTCCATGAAAATGATTCGCCAGGAGCTACTTTCACATCTATGTATGGTTCTGGACATGCAGTTTTCGTAGCCGCCCAAAATACTACACGAGACAAAGGTCTATCACCCATGATATTAACCCCCACACCGGCATTTATACTCTCCAACGTTAAATTGTAATCTTGGGGGTCGGAACTAAACCCTTTGATGGAACCAATATATACGTGCTCATTTTCTGCCAGCCCGCTTTTAAAATTGATCTGGTTGTTTTCAATTTCCGCAAAATCCCGAAGACCTTCGTTATTGGCAATAATCTTGAACGGGAATTGGATTTGATATCCAGCATCAACATTGTTTTCGTCAATAACAAAATAATTGTGGTTGAAGACTTGGGTATCGATAATTTGACTCCCTGAATTTTTTAGGGTATGACTAATTCTCATAGTGGCAACACCTTCCAAAAATTCGATGGTCTTGGTATAGGAATATGGATATGGGCCATTGGTCAATCTATGGTTGAACTCGACCCGATTCTCGTTATGCTTGATCGTCCATTCACCTGTATCAACTATTTTGTACGGATACCCAAAATAATACTTTGCATCATCGGTATTCTCAAGGACGCCTATCCCGATCTTCACAAAGTGTCCCCCAGTTTTGGTTTCCTGATATCCCAAAGGGTCAAATGCCTCCACAGGCCCCATTATAGTGTTCTGTTTGGTGGAATCTTGTGGCCAAATGAACCATTTTCCAAAAAAAGAGTGCCCCTTATATTCAAGTTGTGAAATTACCCCGGCCCAATCAAACCTAGCGCCTTTATAAAACCCATGTTCGGAATCCGGTAAAAGCACTTTTGCTTTTATCAACCCATTTGATAATCTAATATTGGGAACATCCTGTGCATACGCCCTGAAGTAGAGTAATCCTATAAATATTAAAAATAGCAACATTGTTTTCATAATTCCCATACGAGATATCCGTTCATAGCAGTGTTATTTATTTTTAACCCCACCAAACCTCCCCGGGCTCCAAGTGTGATTTTATATAATCGGGATTAAGTTCGATTCCCAAACCCGGTTTATCGGGCACTTCCACATAGCCATTTTTACAAAGAGGACCGTCATGTAGTACCACATCATCCGCTGCATCCCCCGCGAAATAGACCGTTTCGCAGGCCAAGTAGTCCCTGACAGTAGAAGCCCAATGTATTGATGCCATCCCGTTGAGAACACTGCCCGTGTTATGGTTGGCCATTTGGAGAAAATGGAGGTCTGCGGAATCGGCAATCCGTTTACTCTCCGTAAATCCGGTATTGCGCAAGTCTAAATGGACTATATCAATTGCCGAACTTTCAATGAACGGTAATGCGTCCGCTTGATTCCACCAGTTCTCACCGGTACATATTGGAACCGGGGATTCATTGGTAAGTCTGTTCCACCCCACATTATAGGCAACGGGCAGGGGGTCTTCCAGCCAAAGGGGTTTTACCGTCTCAAGGCCTTTTGCCACTTGAATGGCAGTATGCATATTGAATTCCCAATGACAACCGATCATGAGATCGTGATCCCAACCAATGGCTTCTCGAACATTCTCATATCCCTCGATCAATTTTCTCAATCCCTTACTGGAAAGATTTCTATAGGAGGGGTCATATCCAAAATCTTCCGATTCTTTAAGCCGGGGAACGCCAAGCTTGTGGCAGGCTATGCCATTGGCCCGTTCCTTGGCAGCTTGTGCCCAGTCTTTGCAAGCAATCTTATCACTATAGTCCCTTGGGGTATGGTGGTCATATAAACGTACTTTATCCCTGAATTTGCCTCCCAATAAACTATGGGTCGGCACATCCAAGATTTTACCGGCCAGATCCCATAGTGCATTGTCAATTCCATTTACGGCGCGAAATTGGCTATGGGCACTGTCGTCGGAATACTGTAGCCTACTAAAAGAACCTTCTCCTATGTATAAACGATTTATTTGCAAAGGGTCTTTTCCAATGTACAGTTCTTTTAGTCCGTGAATGGCAGCGACTATTCCCAATCCCGGAGTACCATATGCTTCGGCAATCCCGAATAGTCCCGAATCGGTTTCAATTTTCACAAGGCAGTAATTCCTACCTTCGGGAGACACTTTGAAAACCATCGTTTTAATATCGGTTACTTTCACTTTATCCCTTGCCGCTGCCATAAGGCTTTCGAACGGGGAAAGCATCGTTAAGGCCGAAATACTTGCTATGGAATTGAGAAAGGAACGTCTGGATTGTTGTTTCATGGTTTTAATTTTTACGTTTTGCTAAATCAAGAGTATTGTGAATGATTATCCGATGCATGTTTTTGTACAATCAAGAAATCTTATTCTTCAAAGTTTTTGGGTTTCCTTTTGTAGGGCCACATTATCGATTTCTCCTTCAGTAGGTCTATCACGCCAATAATTGGCTATGGCCGACCCTGATATATTCATCCATTTTCCAAAAACAATAGGGGCCAAGGCAGCATTTGCATTGGAAAGGGCATCGATGGCGAGCCCCATGCCCAGTCCGCCATTTTTTAGGGCGACCTCAATGGAAAGCGTTCTACTGTCCCTTTTCGATAATCCTACAGCGCGGCTACCCCAATAGCCCAGAACAAAACCAAAGCCGTTGAGAACGACGGAAGCAGCCACCAAAATAAGTCCGACCTCTAGCAGTTTATCCCGATTGAGCGCAACGACTATGGTCACAAATAACAAAATGGATACCATCGATACGGATGGCAAAATTTTGTCCATCCAGTTCTCATCACCCCGTAACCATTTGACAATTAACTTAGTGAAAGAAACTAGGGCCATTAGTGTAAACCCTAGTATAAGCCCAGGTTTTAGAACGGCCAAACTATCAGGAAATTTGGTAAATATGCACACCACTGAAAGTAGTAAGAAAAGCAGGGTCAAACCTATGATGTTGCGGCCGTTTTGAAGCCACATAGCTTTTCCATACAATATTTTGTTGCTGATCAGACCCGCGGTAATGGGGACAATTATCAGATTAAAACTTGATAACATCATACTTGTGAAGGATATTTCAATAAGTTGGCTCGCAAAGAGTTTCATTAAAAGGGGGGTCACAACGGGGGTAAGCAAGGTTGTAATGGTTGTTACACTTATCGATAATGCGATATTTCCCTTGGCCAAATAGGCCATTACATTGGATGCCGCTCCCCCAGGACAAGAGCCTATAAGAATTAGGCCCACTGCGATTTCGGGAGGTAGGGCAAAGAGCTTTGCCACCAACACTGCCATTATGGGCATAAAGGTAAACGCCATGATGAAACCGGCAATAATTCCTTTTGGAGTACGTAGTTCGTGTCCAAAATCGGACAAGCTCAGTTTTGTGCCCATTCCAAACATAATGAGTTGCAGCATAGGGATCACCAATATTCCGGTATTGAACCCCCAGTCCGTAAATAGGAAAGGATAGTACATGGCCGCAATCAAGAATGCGAACACCCAAAAAGTAAAGCCCATCTTTTTGTACTTGGGATTAAAATAGCCATAAACCGCCATGCCAATAAAGGATAGTAGCAATGGGACTCCAGATTTGGGTAAATACCCTAAGAGAATCATTACCATGGCCACAGCAAAAGAAATTCCTGAAATTATTGGGATGGCTTTTCCAGACTTTTCGAACATGTCGTTGGTTTATTGGTTAAAGTATTTTTAAAATGTTCAAAGATTGTGCGAAAGCAGATTGTTTTCTGGTCAACGAAGCTTTGCAAGGCTTTGAATCCATAACTTGTATGTCGTTTTTGCTTTAGCTGTAAATTTAACCTTCCCTGAGTTTAGACTATTGGCAACACCAAAATTGATATATGTCTGATAAATCTAAGTAAAAATAGCAATCAAAAACTATAAACCTGTAAATTTTTATTACATGAATTGAAATTATTCTATATTTACGACTGATTAATTTTAAATTTTGTCCATTTATTTATAAAAATTAAAGTAATAAAGTGTTATCTTATAATAATTTAAGACATGTAAATAGTTGTCAATCCATATATCCATATGTTAACTTCGACCAAGGAACAATTAAAAGTTACCAGTACCCCAACAATAGCAACAATTCTATTTAAGCTAGGCTTAAGGAACCAATTCATACAGGGGGTCAAGCCCTTGGCTTTGGGAAAGCCAAATATGGTGGGTGAAGCCTTTACTTTACGATACATACCGGCAAGGGAGGATTTAAACCCGATCACTGTATTCAGAAACCCGGAACACCCTCAACGGGTGGCTGTCGAAACATGTCCCGAGGGAGCGGTTCTTGTCATGGACAGTCGTAAAAGTGCCCGTGCCGCATCTGCCGGGTCTATATTGGTCACCAGATTGATGATTAGAGGGGCAGCTGGCGTTGTTACCGATGGGGGTTTTAGGGACTCTCATGTAATCGCGGCCCTGCCTTTTCCATCTTTCCATAAGACTCCTTCGGCACCAACAAACCTAACATTAAATCAAGCGCTTGATATCAACGTTCCAATAGGTTGTGGGGACGTGGCGGTATTTCCCGGAGATGTTATCGTGGGTGACGATGATG
>NZ_JBGTHY010000404.1:0-11603 GCF_041745955.1 Pricia sp. | reverse complement strand
GAAGAGATTTCTATGGAATCCCCCCAATTCCTAAAAAATGCAGGGGTGGCATTGCTCCATCCCTTTTTAAGTTCGTTTTTTAGAAAACTCAAGCTGGTGGATGTCGTGGAGTTCAAGAATTTCAAAAGCCAGAGCAAGGCGGTTCTCCTGATCCATTTCTTGGCGACGGGAGAGGAAAAGCCTAAGGAATACGAAACACTGCTACCCAAACTGCTCTGTGGAATGCCCGTCAACCTCCCTTTAGACCACACCTTAAAGTTGACCAAAAAGGAAAAGAAGGAGGCAGACCAATTGTTGCAAGCGGCCATCGACCATTGGGGTGCCTTGGGCAACACTTCTCCCGATGGACTTCGGGAGGGGTTTCTGATGCGTGACGGTAAACTGGAAAATGGCCCGACTGGATGGAAACTTTATGTAGAACAAAAAGCACAGGATATTTTGTTGGACAAGCTGCCATGGAATTTAAGTATGATCAAATTGCCCTGGATGAAGGAGATATTGTGGGTGGAGTGGAGGTGATAAACTGAATAGAAATTATTTCATGTCTAAAGAAGTAGAAATAAATAATGATGATTACAGGAAGATTGAATCGAAGACAACCCGGTCATTGGAAGAGTATATGGCCGAAAGGGTACAGTTTAAAATCAATTTATACTTCCGTAAGGCAAGGAGTTACCGATTTTGGCACCTGCTGGCTTCTGTAATAATAGCCATTAGTGCTGCTTTGGTTCCGGTACTGGTAAACCTGTCTGATGATAATAAAATATTCCTGTACCTGGCAACTATATTCAGTTTGCTGGTTAGTATCGGGGTGGCCCTACAGGAAGTTTTTCGTTTTCGGGAGCATTGGAGAAATTATAATTTGATTGATTCCAATTTACGCAGCGAGGAAATGTTGTTTTCTATGTCGGCCGGGCCTTATAAGGACACAGCAAACGAAAAGGAAAAAGCAAACCGGTTTGTACAGCGTATTGAAGAATTAATTCATGATGAACGCTGGGATACGATAAATATGCGTACGGCCGCCAATCGCATTGCAGAAAACGAAAAGATGATAGAGTCAGTGGTTGAATCTTATTTAAAAGCAAAAAATGCAGTAACGGAATAAAAATTAATAAATCAATGAAGATATTGGAGAAAAATAAACCTGTAGCCACTTTGCAAAAAAAAAGCAGCCCTTTTTTTCAAAAAGAAAACAATCAGGGTTTTTTTTCTATTGATACCAATGATACTTCATTCTTTACTGCCAAGCAAGATCCTCAGTCTATAAAACCATCAGCAGCCGCTGTAGTACCGGCGGTGCAACGACAGGAACAACCGGAACCACCTGAAACCAAACCAGTATCGCCTGACAATACAGGACCTGCTGCACCAATTCCTTTGGGCAGAAAACCCCGTGCAGCCAACTGCAGTTCAGACCCGAAGTTTCCAAACTTAGGGTGTTATGGCCAGCAATTGAAATTAGATATAGATGAAAACCTTCTTAACAATGCACACCAGTTTAACCGGGTAGCTACATTATTTCCCGGCGATAAGCAATTGATGTTAGATACTTTTTTGAGGTACGGAATTGGGAAGAACCTTTTGGAAACAAGTTTTGGGTTTGCCGGTGCAAATAAAAAATGGAGCAGTATTCTTTCCATCGGAACGGGAGCAGCCTTAAAAACATACGAGTTATTGAAAGATGGCAATTTGAAACTGGACCTGCAAATACCTATAGGAAGAGGAGTAAACCTGGATGTAAAAATTGATTATATTAAAAACCCCGCGAATCCGGGTGAGGAAAAAGGCATAAATACAGTGATCGGTATTTCCGGAAGCATTTAAGGAAATAAACAAAATGAAAACCGCTGAAGCAAAAATATCTTCAACTACTACTCACCTTCAAAAAAAGGAGAACAAACCTTTTTTTGCAAAAAATAATCAAGACGGTTTTTTTTCAATATCCAATGACGCTACACAAAGTTTCTTCAGTTCACCAGTTATACAAACCAAACTCACCATTGGCCAGCCCAATGATAAATACGAACAGGAAGCCGATGCCATGGCTGATAAAGTTGTGCAGCGGCTGGCAACTCCAGAGGTGTTGACAAAAAAAGAAAATGCTGTTCAAACAAAACCACTGGCTACAATGATCACCCCATTGGTGCAAACAAAATGTGCAGCATTTGATAAAGAAGAAAAACTGCAAAAGAAAGAAGAGGAGAATTTAGTTCAGAAATCGCCTTTGGAAATACACCGGAAATCCATTTTCGAAAGCAATGCAGAGCCGCCAGATGATGATTCCCTCTCTTTTGGAGAGGGTCATGGGGAGACCATTCAGAGAAAATGCGCGGAGTGTGCTGAGCCAGAAAAGTTGCAAGAGAAACCAATATTTGAAAGTGATAAGAAGAGAGTCGTACAGAAATCTCCAATTAAGATACAGCGACAAACTGAGGAGGAGCCATTGGACGAGGAGAATGCGATTCAGGAATCTAAAGAGGAAATACAGCGGCAAACTGATACCGAAACAGATGAAGTATCTTCTGATGAAGAAGAAATCCAAAGGAAATGCACATCATGTAGCAAGGAAGATCATCTGCAAAGAGATCCCGGTGTTTCGGAGACCGTGGACACATCTAATAGCATAGAAACAAGTCTGCGCTCTTCCAAGGGGGGTGGCTATTCTATTCCGAATGCTTATAGAGAACAAATAGAACAGTTCTTTGGTGCCGATTTTTCTGGAGTTCGGCTCCATACAGATAGTTCCGCAGTACAAATGAACAAGAATCTTAACGCACAAGCTTTCACCCATGGGAGTGATATTTATTTCAACAGGGGAAAATATGACACAGAAAGCCAAACAGGTCAGAAATTACTAGCGCACGAGTTAACTCATGTAATACAACAAACCGAATCAAAACCAATCATCAATAAGAAAGCCGCAATAAGTATTATCCCTAATGCGAATCTTATTCAACGGGGTGGCGGCGACATTCAACAGTCCTCACTATTTATTTTTCTTGATGCAAAAGGTAACCGCATTAGCCAACAGGATTTTACTGTAATAAATCTTAATGCCCTTTTGTCTCCAGGCATATACAATGTAACATTTGAGCCGTTCAAGGAGGGTTCAAATTTTACATTTGAAGTCGGAAATTATAAGATGACGCTTGAGTTCGTGAATGCTCCAAGTAAAGAATTTATTGATAAGGTTAAAAAGGCAGACAAAGTACTTTATGTTTTGTATGGTGCACCTGATGAATCGGGCGAGCAAGCAGAAGAAAAATCTGATGATTTGCCGAATGTTCCGGGACAGTTTGGCACACAACAACCAGCTGAGGGCTATACTGTAAAACTAGATTGGATTAAAAATCTTCCAATGCCGGAAAGCCTGCAGAAGGTATTGGACAGTGCGTTTGCCGACCTTTTTGTTGACAGGGAAGCAATCGAGTCTCTTGTGGAAATGACATACCTGCTTCTCGAAATCCATACTCATATTGACGAGGTAAAATCCTGGTTTGCTAATCCTGAAAAGCTAGTCGGTATAGCACTAGGCGTTGAAGAATCGCCCGCAATTACAATTATAGATACCTGGGTACAAAGGCCCGCAAAAAAACCCAAAAAGGCAAAGAGAAGAAAGTCGAAAGGCATAGTTGGTCTTGCATTAAAAATTGGAAAGTATGTAGAAAAAATAAGAAGGTTATTGCGCCCTGTGTTTAAATTCAGGAGTAAGGTAAGCTTCCTTCTTGGTAACCTGATAAACCTATTGGCAGACCTCCCGGAACTGGAATACTTATTCAGTGAAATAACAGATAAACAGCATCGAAAAGACATTGCCATGAAATTGTCTCAAAGTTTGTCCACAAAACTTCATGGCCAGTTTACAATGTTAAAAAATTCATTCAGCTTAATAACCGAAAAGCTGACGAAAGAAGATATGATTACGCAGGAGGAAGTTGCCAGAGTGATCACCGATATTGTTACCAAATCAATTAAACATCCTGCAGTAATAATAGGCAGAAAAATTCCAGGACTACAAGATGCAGTCGCAGATAACATAGTTGCTCATTTCCTTCCAGATACACTGATGGATCTTGTAAATAGTGCCTTAAATGAGATATTCTCAAAATTGCTGGATACGGCAAAAGAAGAATTTGGGAGCATAATTACCAATGTGCTTAACACATTGGAGGAAGGAACGGATGATTTTCTTATTTCAAATTTACCATCCTTATTTCTTGAACGAAAAGACAAAAGCGAAAATAATTTCTATCCAGAAATCGTATCGAATTTGCCAGATGATGTGCGTGCATCAACCGGGAAGCCACTGGATGAAAACCAGAAAAAAAGTTATGAACCACTTTACAGTCATAATTTTCAGGACGTCAGAATACACACGGATTCCAATGCTGAGATGGCTTCAGGACTTTTGAACGCAAACGCATTTACGATCGGTAACGATATCTATTTCAGCGAAAACAAATTTAGACCGGGGTCAAAAGAAGGCGATAGATTAATAGCGCATGAATTAACACATGTAGTGCAGCAGAAGAACGGTGTTTCCAATACTGTTCAACGGGATTTTGCAGAATTACGGGATAAACTTATAAAGAAGTTCGGGAATAAGGCCATTGAACTGTTCAAAGGCATTTTATCCCCTGGTCCTGATCCCACACGGGCCAAAAAAATTCAGACAATCAATGAAAGGATAGCTAAAATCGAGGGCAGACAAGTTATAAGTGTAAACAACCCAAAATTACCCGAAGCCTACACTTATTTTCAAACAAAAGGACAAATAAAGGGTATTCGTCGAAAATTAAAATGGATCCGCTATGTTCCCCCATTGACCATAATAAAGGGAAGGATTAAAATAGGGGGTTTGACGCAGTTCTTTAACCCGCATGCAGCTGCCCGAAAGCAATTAAGGAGGGCATTGAGATGTAACGATAAACAGCAAGCACATCATCTCATTCCACTTGAACTAAGAAATGACTTTCCAATTATTAAAACCGCGGAAGAAAATGGATGGAACTTTAATGGAGCAGAAAACGGATATTGCATGTCAAATAAGTACCATAGTGGATCGCATGGAAATTATACACGGGATGTAAGAAGACGATTGACTAGTCTCACAATAACGACACTGAAGAATAAGCCCAACGCTATCAAAATCAAATCCGAATTGAATATACTCACAGGAAACTTAAAATCGGAACTTTCAAAAAGAAGAAGTAGAATAAATTAAAGTATGTCAAAAACTCAAAATATGAACTATTTCGTATGGGATGTCTATTTCAAAGGTGAGGGATTTGCCTATTGCGAAAAAATGAACGGTATCAATGATACAAATATCGTCTCCTTACTCACCGGAAAGAAGCTTGAAAATCCGCTGCCAGATATTACTGCAGAATCGTTTTCCAGAGGTAGCATTGGAGATATATTTGGTTGGGCCGCTGGTTTGGTCGCTTCGGAAAAAATAAAGAAACACTTGGAAGGCGAAAATGTACAATTTATCCCGGTAAAAATTCTTTCGTCTGACTTGAAATACTATTTAGCCAATTTTTTATCCGCAGTTGAATGTATTGACAAAAAGAAATCCACCATTGAATATTACAATTCAAACCCAGATTATATTGAGAAAATCAGAAAGCTGGTTTTATTATCTGAGATTGACGAGTCACTTCAAGCGTTTAGAATATTAGAAAGGCCTGATGTAGTATTGGTCTGCGAAAAAATGAAGAATCAATTACAGAGAATTAGTAAATCTGCAGGAGTATTTACACCAACAGAAAAATTCAAAATTGGTTATTTCTAGATTTGGTAGAAAAAAACCTAAATCTTTAATTTCATTGGATTATTGGGTTTTTGAAAAACACGAAATAGAATTGGAAACATTGGAACCTACATAACAACAAAAAAATCAGAAGCTATATTGTTTCATTTCTAACTCTTAAACCATGTCCCACAATTCACCCAAACCCATCGCCCTCCAATGGAATCAAATAACCCTTGAGGCCATTAAGATTACAAATTCCTCACCGCCCCTTGCCACGCGGGCATTGGCGATGGTGCATACCGCTATGTACGGTGCATGGAGTGGGTATAACAAATGCCCATTCAGCACCACCACTTCAAGATATGGGGTAAATTGTGGGGAGAATGAAGCTGAGAAAACTTTTAGCTATGCCGCTTATCGTGTGCTAACTGATTTGTTCTGGCTGGCTTTGCCTACGGAAAAAAGCAATATGTTTCGTAATTTAATGAATCAATGTAATTACAATCCGGATGATTGTTCGATGGATTTTACAACTGCATCCGGAATAGGAAATTTAATTGCCCCCGCTCTAGCCAGTCTTTGACTTGTGGCAGGAAGAACTATCAAAAAAAAAATGAGACAAAAACTCCAATACGCATTGGTTTATGAAAAGTACCACCAAAAGTAAAAAAAGGATAGAAAAAGGCAAGACGATAATAGTTCGAAATCAAAAAATAAAAAAAGACATCATGGCAACAACAAAAACAAACATCCCCAGCAAAGCCCACCAATGGAACCGCTTGGTCTGCGATGCCCTTCACTACGTGGCCTTTCCGCCCACCTTGGCGTCCCGCGCCTTGGCAATGGCACATACCGCCATGTACGACGCATGGACCAATTTTAACGATGGGGGATGCGAGGTAAGTACCACGACGGGCAGCCGCCTCAAGCGACCGGACAGCGAATGCACTACCGAAAACCGTGAAAAGACGTATAGTTATGCAGCCTACAACGTGGCCCAGGAACTGTTCTGGGGGAAACTGCCCCCGGAGCAAAAAAACATGTTCCGGGAATTTATGTGCGACTGCGATTATGATCCCAACGATAAAAGCCTGTCGCCCAAGACTGCTGTGGGGATAGGCAATCTCTCGGGAAGGCTGGTACTGGAATGCCGTATGGGCGACGGCGCCAACGCCAATGCCACCTTAAGGATATTGAACTATTCGGATTTCTGCCAGTACGCACCGGTCAATTCCGCGGTTCCGCAAGCGCAGAAATATCGGGACCGTTGGCAGCCCCAGCTTTGGGAACATAAGCCGCAGGAGTTTTTGACCGCCCATTGGGGACTGATCAAACCCTTCGCCCTGAGCTGGGGCGGGCAGTTTCGGCCGCCATCGCCTGTAAAAAGCGATGATGGCGCTTTTGAAAAACAGGCGCAGACCGTTCTGAACTACAGCAAGAACCTAACCGATGAACAAAAGATGATCGCGGAGTTCTGGGCGGGCATGCACGAGGCTAAGTTTGTGGATTCCGTCAAGGACGATTCCCGTCGCTGGGCGACGCCCCCGGTGCAGCTGTGTCGGCTGGCGCGGTATCTTTCCCGAAAAAGGGAACATAAGAACGCCTATGATATCAAAATGTTCTTCCTGTTGGGCAATGCCCTCTTGGATGCCGGTATCGCGGCATGGGACTGCAAGGTCTTTTACGACTATGTTCGGCCTATCTCGGCCATTCATAACCTGTACAGGGGGAAGAGCATCCAGGCCTGGGGCGGCCCATGCGAGGGCACGAAGACCTTGGAGGGCGAAAACTGGGTACCGTATATTCCCACCCCGCCCTTTTCGGAGTATGTTTCCGGACATAGCACCTTTAGCGCCGCTGCCGAGGAAGTGCTTTCCAGTTTCTGTGGAAATGGAAAATATGGGGAATCGGTAACTATACCCAAGGGCGGATCTAGGGTAGAGCCCGAATGCACCCCGTGCGAGGATATGGTCCTGGAATGGAAACTCTTGAAAGATGCCGCAGATGAAGCCGGAATTTCGAGGTTGTACGGGGGCATCCATTTTACCGATGGTAATCTGGAAGGTCGCAAACTGGGCAATAAAGTGGGCTGTGAGGTCTGGAACAAAGCGGTACACTATTTTAACGGGGAACTGGGGTGAGATTAGTGAGGAGTAGCAGTTTGCAATAGGGCGGACGGTGGGGTCTGTCCTAAAAAAAAGTAAAAGCAGAAGATAATGAAGATAATTTCAATAGCCAATTTCAAGGGTGGCGTAGGCAAGACCACTACGGCCATCAATTTGGCGGCCGGGCTCAAGAACAGGGGCAAAAAGGTACTGTTGGTCGATGTAGATCCCCAGGCCAATCTTACCCAATCGGTAGGGCTTACCGGGGAAGTGGACAATGCTATTTACTCCGTGCTACATAAAGAAGCTATGGGCGAAAAGACCGACTTGACGGATGCCCGGGTTCGGGCATCGGGGCTGGACCTGATACCCGCCTCACTGGATCTGGCCAGTGCGGAATTGGAATTGGCTAGCGTATACGGTAGGGAACATATCCTTTCCCAATTACTCGCCCCGCTGAAGGGATATGATTTTGTGCTGATCGATTGCCCGCCATCCATGGGAATGTTGACGATCAACGCTTTGGTGGCAAGCGATTACGTATTGATTCCGTTGCAGGCCGAGTTTCTGCCCTTAAAAGGGGCAAGAAGCTTTTTGAAGCACATGGATTTGATCCGTAAACTCAATAAGAAAATACAACTTTTGGGTTTTGTACTAACGAAATATGACGATCGTAAAAAGATGAACCGACAGATAAAGCGGGAAATCGAATCGGAATTTTCAAGGGATAAAGTTTTTAGAACGACCATACGGATTAATATTGCCCTGGCCAATGCCCAGGAAAACGGTACGGATATTTTTACCTATGAAGCAACTTCCAACGGGGCGTTGGATTATACAGATCTGACAACCGAATTTTTGGCACGGATGAACCCTATAATAAAAAGGAGATGAAAAGTATATTCAGTAGCAGGCATAACAAAAGTCCACATAACAATGAGAAGATGGACAAACAGGAAGCCCCATTTTTTGGAAAGCAGGGCAGAACCCCTTTCTTCAATACATCAAGGGGCGGAATGGTACAGACCAAGCTAACGGTCGGCAAGCCCGGGGACAAATATGAAAAGGAGGCCGATAACATGGCCGATGCCGTAGTCAATACTACCTCAAAACCTGATATACATAACAAGGAGATCAGCAGTATCCAAAGGGAGTCCCTCGCAACGCCACAGGAGGATGAAAAACTAGGTACCGCAGAACAGCGGATGGAAGAAGATAAGTTGGTGCAGGAAAAACCGGAATTGCAGAGAATGAATGGTGAAGAGGAAGAAGGCATGTTGAATAAAATGGAAGGCGAGGAGGAGGGAATGCTCAACAAAATGGAAGGCGAAGAAGAAGAGGAAGGTATGGTAAGTAAGATGGAGGGCGAAGAGGAAGAAGAATCGCTACAAACAAAAAGTAATGGCAGTACCAAAACGGCGGCAAGTTCAGGGGTGGCCCGGCAAATAAAAAGCAAGTCGGGCAAGGGCAAAACCCTGCCAAAAAACACCCAGGCCGAAATGAAATCTTCCTTCGGAACGGATTTCAGCGGGGTAAACATCCATACCGATCAAGATGCCGTGAACATGAACAAAGAGTTGGGCGCACAGGCATTTACCCATGGGAGCGACGTTTATTTCAATTCAGGGAAATACAATCCCGATTCTAGCGAAGGAAAGCACCTTTTGGCCCATGAGCTGACCCATGTGGTGCAGCAGAATTCACTTTCAATTCAAAAAAAAGAAAAGAAACCTGGTGCTGCCGGCAAGAATTGTTCAAAACAGGAAGATAGTGATATTCTTCCCGGTGGCGTGGGTTTGATAGAAATTATTAATCGAGAGGCTCTTCTAGATCAGATCCTTGGGAAGGAAAGAGCTTCGTTCATTGAGCAGATCAAGAAAGAAAGGGATGCACGAAAATTTGTTTGTGAGGCCGGAATTAGTGCCGTGATGGCACTTTATTACAATAGGGACTATAGAAACAGAATAAGGGTTGAAAAAGCTCGCGAGGCTTTTTCCGTGTACCCACAATATTATTCGTCGAAAGGTTTCGATCAAAAGAAGCAGACAAAGGAAATGCTTGAAAAAAAGTATGATATTTCGATTGAAAGAGGAGATAAGGACTGGAGTCCGCGGGATCTTGTATTGCTATCGGAGGCACTGGGAACTATGACGGAAAGGGAAATCCCGTTACTGGGCAAGTATCACTTTATTAGATGGACCAATAGATGTAATCAAAAAAACGCTTCGAATCCTGAATATGAATGCACTATGGAAGACTATGGTCTGTGTGGTTTGCACGAAGCTGAAATCGTACATCGTAAATATACGATTACCATGTATGACTGTATGAATTCCGATTCGGAAGATGATATGAAAAAAGGGTATGGGGTTCAACCAGGTGCCGATGTAATTATCCATGAAATAGGGCATGCCATGGAATATGGCAAGCTCAGACTGGCTATGGAAAAGGCTTCCGATGCGAAAAAAGAGGTTGCCAGAATAGAAAAGCAACTACAGAAAACCTCCAAAACTGATGACATATTGGCGATCAAAAATAAATTGAAGTCCGCCAAAATAAAAATGGATGATACGAATAAAGTTATGGAAGACACCGTTTCAAATAGTACTATTGCGAAATTCCAAAAGCTCACAAAAGGAAAAAAAGCTTTGACCGATTATTCAAAAACTAATGCGAAAGAAGCATTTGCCGATGCCTACATGCTGTTTAAAGTGGCACCGAAAAAACTAAAACGAAAGAATAAAAAGCTTTTTAAATGGTTCGACCAAGGAGGATACGTGTAATATAACACATGCATCAAAAATAGGACAAAAAACATCGCCATAAAACGGGTTGCCGATTAGTATGAATTTACCTGAATTTAAATACCTGGAAAATTATATCCGCTACCGATTGGATAGCTATTTTGATGCGAAAAAAACTAGTACCGAACCCAAGATTCCCGCATTGGGAAAATGGTCTGTACATATTCCTGATATTCTAAAAGAGGGCAAGCCTACCAAAGAAGAAAAGACGCTTCTGCTCTTGGCCCTCTGTCCGCATGTAGACGGCAACTTGCTGGATCGGGTTATCCAGGCCAAGCTGGAGTCCACAGGTGATTTTCCGCAATTGGGTGGCGTTCGGGGCAAGAATTTCAGGGGATTTTTGCCCACTGGCGAAACGGCTCTCTTTCTGTTGGGAGGAGAGGATTTTAAGGAACGGCAAAAATTATATGGGTATTTTGGCCCGGACCACTTTTTCGCAAAAAATCATATCCTTTGGCTCGAAGAGGCATCGGAGGGAGAACCAGTGACCAGTGGCAAGCTGGTACTGTCGCAAGACTATGTGGAACTCTTTCTTCAGGGTGAAATTAGCAAACCACGCTTTAGCCTAAAATTCCCCGCAGAATTGATTACCACTGAAATGGAATGGGACGATCTCGTACTCAACGAGGAGACCGACGCCCAGATCCAGGAGCTGCGGACCTGGATGGACCACGGTAATACACTGATGTACGATTGGGGAATGCATAAAAAACTAAAGCCGGGATACCGCGTATTGTTCCACGGCCCCCCGGGAACGGGTAAAACCCTCACGGCAAGCTTATTGGGAAAACATACGGGTAAGGATGTCTATAAGATCGACCTTTCCATGGTGGTTTCGAAGTTTATAGGGGAGACCGAGAAAAACCTCGCCAACCTGCTCGCCAAAGCTGAAAAAACGGAAAACATCCTATTCTTTGACGAGGCCGATGCGCTTTT
>NZ_JBGTHY010000403.1:0-14649 GCF_041745955.1 Pricia sp. | reverse complement strand
GTTCTACCGAAAATTCATGTTCAAAAACGCCCATTTGCGCTTCAGCGGATGGCAAACGGATAAAAATTATCGGCTATTCAGAAAGAGCAAAGTAGCGTTCTGCCAAGAGCGAAGGGTACACGAACGTTTGGAAGTACAGGGCACATCAGGCGTACTCAGCAAGCGGTTGTTGCACTTTTCATATAAGAAATACGAGGATTACAAAGAAAAAATGCTGCGCTATGGCCAACTAAAGGCCCGACAATGCCATGAAAACGGAAAACAGACCCTTCCCCTCAAACTAATGGTCGCCCCCATTTGGAAATTCCTTTACAACTACACCATCCGGCTGGGAATGCTTGACGGTAGAAAAGGCGTCATTATCTGTTACCTGAATGCCCTGAGCGATCTGGAAAGATATCGCGAATTCCGCCAACTGAACCGAAAAAGTAACCAACTACACGATGCTACTGTACTGAGCCCTGTTCGCGAGTGATATTTTGTCCGGTATCATCTTATTTCCATTTTACAATAGGCCGACCGTTTCGGCCAAAGACCATAATCCACTATCTTGCGGCCTGATACCGTCAAATGAAAACTGCCATTGTAGAAATCAGGGAATCCCATGAGGAGTGTATCTGCACCCAGCTGAGCTTTTTAAAGGATGCCGGACATAAAGTAACCTTGATATTACACCCCATACTTGCCCAACAAATTACCGACTATGCGAACCTGGCGGACGAAGTGATCTACTTCGATTTTGACCATCAGGACTTTTTTAAAAAACTCCGGCTCCAGTGGCAGTTGTTCGGCATGCTCAAGAAATTCGATCTGATAGTTTTTAATACCGCGCATTCCTACAGTGTTGTTCGTAACCTGACCGTGCTGCTCCGGTTTGCCGAAGTAGCATGCGTAGGTATCCTGCACGATACCAAAAAACTGCTTAGCAGTTCCACACAAAGCATTATATCCCAAAAAGTGAAAAAATATTTCGTGCTTAACGATGCGCTGCTGCCTTTGCATAAAAACACCGGTGCAATTAAAGTACAGAGTTTTTATCCCATTTTTTTTCCGGAGTACGAACCGTTACCGGTCTACAAGCAAAACGATATATGGATCGGTATCCCTGGACGAGTGGACTACGATCGAAGGGACTATGATTTTTTGGTCAACGCAATCGCTGAAATCCCTACGTTGGACAGGGTGAAGTTCATCATATTGGGCAAGGTAGACCGCAATAATGCAGCGGGCAAACGATTCTACGACAGTCTGGAAAAATCAGGACAACTAGGGCGTTTTAAATTGTTCCATTCCTTTGTAGAAAACCGGGATTTTCATTCGTATCTCGCAGCTTGCGATTACATCATGCCTTTGCTGAAGCCCAATGCGGACTATCTGAAGTACAAAATTTCAGGTACCTTCAACCTGGCCTTTGCCCATAAAAAAACGATGCTTTGCCATACCTTTTTCCAGGATATTCCCGATTTGAAGGAAAATTCCTGTTTTTTCGACCCAGCTACTTTCCCACAGCTCATTTCCGACATCGATACGGGAAATTTAAAATCCCCCGCAACCTATTCCGACCCCAAATGGAGCTATCGTTTTCAGCAAAGCAGGTATATTGATTTTATAAATGAATAGCTTACCCTATCTTTGACCTTTGACGACCACCAAAAATACGGCGATGAAAATCGGTTTTGATGCCAAAAGAATATTTCATAACAACACAGGGCTAGGCAATTACGGGCGTGACGCCATCCGTATTTTGTATCGCTATACGCCCATAGAAAAATTTGTGCTCTACAACACCGCCCCGTCCAACGTCGACCGGTTAGACATCCAAAAGAAAATCTATATCAAATACCCCAAGGGCTGGTTTTGGAAAAAATTCTCTTCCTTATGGCGTTTAGGTCCTGTATCCAAACAAATTATCAAGGACAAGGTGGATATTTTTCATGGATTGACCGGCGAACTTCCGTCCGGACTCAAAAAAACGAACATTGCTACGGTCGTTACCATTCACGACCTTATATTCCTGACCCATCCTCATTATTATTCATTCTTTGATAGGTTGATTTACACCAAAAAGTTCAGGTATGCCGCTGCGAATACCGACCGGATAATTGCGATCAGCGAGCAGACCAAAAGGGATGCCGTCCAGTACCTCGATGCCGATCCGGAAAAAATTACAGTGGTCTACCAAGGCTGTAATGACGTCTATAAAAAGGAATACGATCAACATTATAAGGATGAAGTCCGTAAAAAATACAATCTGCCCCAAGAATTCGTACTGAATGTAGGCACTTTGCAAGAACGAAAAAATGCCTTTACTTTGGTAAAGGCCATAAACGGAACCGACTATCATCTGGTCTTGGTAGGTTCCGAAAAAAAATATGCCCAAAAAATCCATTCCTACATTCGGGAGAACAAGTTGCAATCACAGATTATCTTTTTAAAGAATGTGGGCGACACCGAACTTGCGGCCATCTATCAGTTGGCCACGGTATTCTGCTACCCTTCTATCTGCGAGGGTTTCGGGATACCGATTATCGAGGCACTGTTCAGCAAAACCGCGGTGATCACCTCAGAAGGCGGCTGTTTTGCGGAGGCCGGCGGCCCTCATTCGGTTTATGTAGCATCGCTGGATGCGGATGCCCTTAGAAATGAGATCCGGCGTCTTTTCGAAAATCCTGCCCTACGGAAACAAATCGAGGAAGACGGCTATAGCTTCGTTCAAAAATTTTCCGATGATAGGGTCGCCCAAAACATTTATGAGGTCTACAAATCGGTGTTGGTATGAAGACGATATGCTTTTTCAACAGTACCGAAGCCTGGGGCGGGGGAGAAAAATGGCATTTAGAGGCCAGCACGCATCTCCATGCCTTGGGCCATCCTGTTTTGGTAATTGCGCATATCAAGGGCGAACTCTACAACCGATTGTTGACCTCCGGTATTCAATGCCTGGGAACAAGGGTTGCCAATCTTAGTTTCTTGAACCTTTTAAAGATAAGGTCGATTAAAAAAATATTGGAGGGACATAATGTAGGCACAATCGTGATGAACCTTTCCAGGGATTTGAAATTGGCCGGGTTGGCTTCCAAATGGGCGGGAATCGAACGTATAATCTATAGAAGGGGAAGTGCCATTCCCATTAAAAATTCGTGGTTGAATCGCTATTATTTCAACCATATCGTAATCGAGGTATTGGTGAATTCCCATGCCACCAAGAAGACGGTTTTGGCCTTAAATCCTACTCTTTTTCCAGAGGATAAAATAAAGGTAATCTATAACGGTATCGACATGGATACGTTCTTAGGAAAACCTACACAACCCTGTTATCAAAAAAAGGATGCCGATGAGCTGGTGCTATCGAATTTGGGCCGTTTGGAGTTTCAAAAAAATCAGAAGTTTCTTATCGATATAGCGGCGGAACTCAAACGTAGAAAGCTAAAATTTAAACTGCTTATCGGTGGCGAGGGAAGATTAAGGGAAGAACTTGTAAATAAGGCAAAAAACCTGCACGTACAAGAACAGATAGTGTTCGCAGGATTTATCGAAAACCCGAAAGACTTGATTTGCAGTGGGGATATTTTTGTGCTGTCCAGCTTATGGGAGGGATTTGGTTATGTATTGGCCGAAGCGGCCCTGTGCAAAAAACCGATCGTTGCGTTCGATTGTAGCAGCAATCCCGAGGTCGTGGTAGACGGAAGTACGGGATTCCTTACTCCCGTTGACGATGTAAAAGCCTTTGCGGACAAAGTCCAGTACCTTGCCCAACATCCAAAGCAAAGAAAAGAAATGGGGCATAGAGGATTTATTTTTGCACATGAAAATTTCGATAGTAAAAGTATCCAGGAAAAAATTGTAAACTATCTGGTGTATGGGCGATAACAAAAGGAAAATATCGGCCGTACTCATCACCTACAACGAGATTTTCCATATCGACGGGGTGTTGGACAACATTTCGTTTGCCGACGAGGTAATCGTAGTCGACTCTTATAGCACCGATGGTACTTCGGAAAAAGTTCGTGAGCGACCCCATATAAAACTGATACAGCGGCCCTTCGAAAACTTTACGGACCAAAAATCATTTGCACTTGAACAGGCTTCCTACGATTGGGTGCTGTTCTTGGATGCGGATGAAAGGGTCACCGAACCGTTAAAGGCAGAGATTATTGAAACCGTTAATCTCGAAAAACCGCCCGCCAATGCCTATTATTTTCTACGTACGTTCATGTTTAAAGATGAAATCTTACATTTCAGCGGGTGGCAAAGCGATAAAAACTACCGTTTGTTCCGAAAAAGCAAGGTATATTTTTCAGAGGAACGCATCGTACATGAAACCTTGGTCATTAACGGGAAATCCGGCACCCTGAAGAACAAGCTGATCCATTATTCCTATAAAAATTATGAGGATTACAAAGGCAAAATGATAAAGTACGGCCAAATGAAGGCTTTCGAGGAATTGGATAAGGACTATTCGCCCAACCTGTACCATTTCTGTTTCCGTCCCTTTTACAAATTTGTCAACCACTACCTCTTTCGGCTGGGAATCTTAGATGGTAAAAAGGGAATTATTATCTGTTACCTTAACGCTTTGGGGGTACACGCCCGCTATAAGGAACTGGCGCGGTTGAGGGAAAGACGTGAGATGTGAGGCCTACATGATGTGGGAGGTGGTGCTGCCCGTTCGACAGGCTGGCCTGCCCTTCAGCCGGGCGGAATTAGAATTTGATCCCGTCCAGAAGCTTAGGGATTGGGAAGAATTTTTTGAGAAATATAATTTGTAACAAATCATGAATGATTTCACCAACGAAATCAATACCTGTCTCAAGGTACTTAAGGAAGGTGGCCTTATCCTCTACCCAACCGATACGGTCTGGGGTATTGGATGCGATGCGACCAACGAAACGTCGGTCCGAAAGGTATATGCCCTTAAAAACCGCGATGACAGCAAAGCCCTGATTTGTCTGGTCTCCAATGATGCCATGCTCGAAAGATATATAGAAAATGTACCCGAACTGGCCTACGATATCATGGACTTGTCGACCAAACCGACGACCATTATTTACGACCGCCCGAAAGGTGTCGCCAAGAATCTTGTGGCATCTGATAACACCTTGGCCATAAGAGTGGCATCGGACAAATTCTGCCAGTACCTCATCAACAAATTCCGGAAACCCCTCGTCTCGACCTCCGCCAATGTTTCCGAAGAACCCAGTCCCAAAGGTTTCCACGAAATTTCCGAATCCATTTTAAAAGGTGTCGACTATGTGGTAAATTTACCGACCGAGCAGCCGAACGCTGTTCCGTCGGCGATTATCAAGTTAGGCAATGACGGAACGGTGAAGGTGATTCGGGAGTAAGAAAAAGATTAGCGAACATTGAATACCGTGAACCTTAACAGTGCATTAAAAAAACCTGTCTTCAAATGTGTTGCCGAGTCATCTTCCGAACTGGGTGTGGACACTTACGTCATCGGCGGTTTCGTTCGTGACCATCTTTTAAATCGTGGCACCCCGCAAGACATCGATATCGTAGCGGTGGGTAGCGGCATCGAATTGGCGCAAACAGTGGCCTCGAAACTGCCGGGCAAGCCCCAAGTCTCGATTTTTAAGAACTTCGGAACTGCCATGTTGAAACATGAGGGCATCGAACTCGAATTCGTGGGTGCCAGAAGGGAAAGCTATGATCGAAACAGCCGTAAACCGACGGTCGAGAACGGCACTTTGGAAGATGATCAAAGGCGCCGGGACTTCACCATCAACGCCCTGGCCATTTCCCTGAATAAAGACACCTACGGAGAATTGCTCGACCCATTCGATGGTATTACCGATCTTGAAAAAAAAATTATCCGTACCCCCTTGGAACCCGGAGTTACCTATTCCGACGATCCCTTACGGATGATGCGTGCCGTCCGTTTTGCTACACAATTGGATTTCGAGATCGAATTGAAATCCTTGCAGGCAATTGCCCAACATAAGGAACGGATCAAAATCATATCCAAAGAACGCATCGTCGACGAGCTTCATAAAATTCTGGCCAGCGAAAAACCCTCCAATGGTTTTGCCTTGCTCCACAAAACGGAACTGCTGCCCTTTATCCTACCGGAATTGATAGCCTTACAGGGTATCGAAGAAAAAGAGGGACAGCGCCATAAAGATAATTTTTGGCATACGTTGGAAGTCGTCGACAACATTGCCGAGACCACCGATAATCTTTGGCTGCGCTGGGCGGCCCTATTGCATGACATCGGGAAAGCACCTACCAAAAAATGGCACAAAAAAATAGGATGGACGTTCCATGCCCACGAGTTCATGGGTTCCAAAATGGTCTATACGTTATTCAAACGCCTTCGGATGCCCCTGAACGACAAGATGAAATACGTACAGAAAATGGTGCTGATGAGCTCCCGACCGCAAATACTTTCAGAGGAATTCGTCACCGATTCCGCGGTCAGACGATTGGTACATGATGCAGGCGAGCATGTCGATGACCTGATGACCTTATGCGAGGCGGATATAACGACCAAAAATTCCAGCAAACAGAAAAAATATAAGAACAACTTTAAGCTTGTACGCCAAAAAATAGAGGAAGTCGAACAGCGCGATCACATCCGCAACTTTCAACCTCCGGTAAGCGGAGAAGAAATCATGGAGACTTTTGGAATAAAACCGTCCCGCGAAATCGGAATCATCAAGGATGCCATCAAGGAAGCCATTCTAGAAGGGGAAATACCGAACGAATATACGGCTGCAAAAAGGTTTATGATGAAAAAAGGCAAGGAAATCGGACTAAAAGCAAAGTGAATTTATCGGGCTACCTTTACGTAGACAGAAAAGGATTAAATCCCCTAGGCATCCTAGTTAAAAGCATCCCATGAAAAAATTGATACTAACCCTTGTCCTGACTATAACTTCCTTTTCGGGCATAAAGGCACAACAAGATGCGCAATTCACGCAATACATGTACAACGCTATAACCGTAAACCCTGCCTATGCGGGCTCTCGGGGTGTGCTGAGCATTGCCGGGCTATACCGCTCCCAATGGATCGGCCTTGACGGCGCACCCAAGACCCAGACCTTGAACGTACATAGTCCGGTTTCGGAAAGGGTGGGACTCGGACTATCGATCGTCAACGACGAAATCGGTAACGGTACCAATCAAGAGACCTATTTTGATGGGGTGTTTTCCTATACCATCCCACTATCAAGAGAACGAAGATTATCTTTTGGGGTTAAGGCCGGCGGTCATCTCCTGAATATCGATTTTAACAAATTGGCCAATTTCAATCAAGAGGCTGCCAATTCGGGATTGGGCAATATCGACCAAAAGTTTTCGCCGAATTTCGGGGCGGGGGTATATTACCACACCGAAAGTTTTTACGCCGGGCTGTCCATTCCCAACTTTCTGAACACAAAACATTTCGACGATTCCGCTTCGAGCACTTCATTTTTGGCCGAGGAAAGACTGAATTTTTACATGATTACGGGCTACGTTTTCAACCTCAACCAACGGCTAAAGTTCAAGCCGGCTTTCTTGGTAAAGGCAGTGAACGGTGCACCTTTACAAGTCGATATATCAACTAATTTTTTACTCAACAATACGTTTACCTTAGGCGCCGCATATCGTTGGGATGCAGCGTTAAGCGCACTTTTCGGTTTTCAAATCAACGACAAGTTGCTACTAGGCCTCGCCTACGACAGGGAAACTACCGCGTTGGGCGGTACCCGATTTAACAATGGCTCGTTCGAGATTCTGTTGCGCTACGAATTGTTGACCCGCTACAGAAAGGCGATGAACACAAGATTTTTTTAATGGTTTTCTATCCAAAACCCTAAAGTGGTTCTTGATTTAGAGTGGTATTTTTGTAGTATACTGTATCCCAAAAATGCAAGAACGTTTTCGAAGATTAGCCAAGATTTCATTAGTGTTGGTCTACCTGGTGATCGCCGCCGGGGCCATCGTCAGAATGACCGGTAGCGGCATGGGCTGCCCCGATTGGCCCAAATGTTTTGGCTATTACATTCCCCCCACCGAAGTCGGGCAACTGCAATGGCAACCGGATAAGGAGTTCGAAAAAGGACAGGTCATTATTGCCGACGAAGCCTTGCAGGTCGCGAAGGCCGATTTCAGGACCGGTATGGAATATACTCCGGAAAATTGGGTTCCGTATACCAAACACGACTACGCCATTTTCAACCCTTGGCACACCTGGATCGAATTCATCAACCGTCTTTTCGGAGCCCTGGCCGGACTCGCCACCTTGGTTTTAGCCGTATTCTCATTTCGATTTTGGCAAACAAATAAAAAAATCACGCTGTTTTCGTGGTTGGTGGTTCTCGGTATGGGCTTTCAAGCTTGGCTCGGTGCGACGGTGGTCTATTCCGTATTGGCACCGGCGAAAATTACAGTACACATGGTGATGGCCCTGGTTATCGTCACCCTTTTGATTTATCTCATCCACACGACCAAAAAACCCTCGGAAGGCTTCATCTATCAAAAAAAGCTGGGCACATGGCTACTGGCTGCATTGGTGGTTACTATGGTACAGATTATATTGGGTACCCAAGTACGACATTTCGTCGATGAGCGGATCGATGTAGTTGGGGAAACCGCAAATCACCTTTGGTTGTCCGATTTCGATTGGTCGTTTTATGTGCACCGGTCCTTTTCGATTGCGGTAGTTGTATTGAACCTGTATTTGGCCCGACAAATCTGGAAACATAAACTCGGCTTTTCAAAGATAAACTGGGTGCTCGGCCTTTTGGCCATAGAAATAGCGACCGGCATCAGTATGTATTATCTCGACTTTCCGTTCGCCACCCAACCTGTGCATCTGATAATTGCTTCCTTATTGTTCGGTGTGCAGTTTTATTTGGTTTTAGAGGTGCTAAGGGCGAAAACTCGCCATTTAAAATCCAGTGCCCAACATCCGACACCCGACCTTTAAAAATTTACGGCATCATTCCTTTTTCCAAAAGCCCAAACTTCTTAACTTATAAACTCCTAAACCTATAAACTTTAAAACTCATATTTCTTCGTAACTTTGCTCTCCCACAAAAACGACCACCATGATTTATAAAATACGGATAATCTTGGATGCCAAAGAGGATATTTTTCGGGATATCGAGATCCGGGACAGCAGTACGATGGAAGAATTCCACAACGCCATTGCCCAATCTTTCGGGTTTTTGGGCAACGAAATGGCCTCTTTCTATACCTGTGACGAGGAATGGAACCAGGACGAGGAAATCGCCCTTTTCGATATGAGCGACAGCATTTCTGACGTACGTTTAATGAACGAGACGTTTTTAGAGGATGTGATGACCGAAAACAGTCCGAAATTGATATACGTCTACGATTTTTTGCGCCTATGGACGTTCTTGGTCGAACTGGCCGATATCGTCGAGCCCGAATCCGGCGTCTCCTATCCCAACGTGCTGTTCAGTTTTGGCGAACTGCCTGAAAATCCACCGGAAACCCATTTCAAATCGGAAGCTGCCTTTGATTTTGAGGACACCTTTGAAAATTATGACGACCTTGATTTTGACGAAAATTGGAATTAGGGGCTAGCAAGCAAAAGAAATTGCATTGGGCGTGAGCGACAGGCGGCATGTTTTCCCTACAGTCAAATCAAAAAATAAAGGAATTATAAACGATTACTCTAATTGGGCATTAACTAAAACTGGAGAACAATTCACAAACGGAAAACCCCTTGCCATTGACCTTTGCCATAAATAATACGTAACACCAATAGACTTTCACGGCCTTTTTAGCCGAGCATTTCTACTTTAGTTTATGCTGGGCGAAGTCGAAGTACTCCATATAAACTTAATCGAATTCCTGAAAAAACGGAAACTATTCAATGATAAATCTCTACTCCACCCAAATCGAAAGTATTTCCCTGCACCGCGTTGGCAACAAAAATAAAGCGGAAGGGCTATTTCTTTCCGAAGAACCCTTTAGGCTCAACGACGAGACGACCGGGCTTCTAAAAGAATACTTCCTTAAACCCTTCCGGGAAAAAGAGGAAAACTATTTTAAACTTTCCAACGAAGTCGATGTGGAGTTCAATGCCCTTTACAAATTGGCATCCGAGATTTTTTCCGACCCCAACACCACGCACGCCAATTCTAAGAAGATCGCCAAACACCTTTTCGATCAGTCAAACCACCCGCACATCAAAAGTGGGGAGGTCTATGTGACCCATCTGACAGGAATTCTTCTGGACAACGTCAAAACGGATGCCATCGGTATTTTCAAGAGCGAGCTGAAACACGATTTCCTGCAGTTCGAGGAAAAGGGAAGCAGTCTCGATATCGTCATCCAACAGGGCATAAATATCAACAAACTGGACAAGGGATGTTTGATTTTCAACGTCGACAAAGAGGAAGGCTACAAGGTGCTTTCGGTTGACAGCAACCGATATGACACAAAATACTGGCTAGAAGAGTTTTTGGGGGCCACTCCGCTAGCTGACGAGAATTTCTACACCAAAAACTACCTCAAGTTCTGCCAGAACTTCGCCAAAGACGTGGTACTGCCCGCCGAGGACAAACAACAAGAAGTACTTTTCATGAACCGTGCGGTCAACCACTTCGCCAAGAACGATAATTTTGAGGAAAGCAATTTTTTGAACGAGGTGATGGAAAATCCCGAATTGATTCCCGAATTTAAGCACTACAAAGTCGAAAAAGGACCGAAATACAGCGTAGAAGACGTTTCAAACTTCAATATTGCCAACAAGGCCGTATCCGACGCCCGAAAAAAAATCAAGAACGTCATCAACCTCGATACCCATATCCAAATCAAGTTGGACTTCATAAATCCCGAATCCGCCCAAAAATTCGTCGAAAAAGGCTGGGACGAGGAGAAACAGATGTATTATTATTTGGTGTATTTCAACAAAGAAGTGAAGAGCTAGCGGTTGCCGCTCAAAGCTACTCGCGGTTCGGTTCAAAGTTCGAAGGCCATACGAAAGCAACTAAAATCTACCTTCGAGCCACTAACTTTGAAAGAATTTGCCGAGACGGAGACTTGAGTCGTTGATTGCCAACTATCCTTGGCATCTAGATTTTAATCCGCTGCTCAATAATTTGTTTCATGCTCACATCTTGATAGTTACGACGCACGAAGTTAAGCGCTAGGTCAAGCACTTCGCCCATGTTTTTGCACTTCCTAAAATTAGTATCCAATGTCAATTCATAGATTTGCTCCTTGAGCATTTCAGTATTCTCATCCGTCGAAATAGCATCCTTTTTTGCGATGGCTCTTAATCTTTTGATCCGGTTGCCCGAACTGAGGATGCGTTTGGCGACAATGGAGCGTTCTTCCAATTTATATTGATCAACGGAATCGTGTAAGAGTTTATGGCGCACCAGTTCGACCATTTGATAATTTTCCTTAAAAAACTGGGGACGGTAGACTTTTAATCTTCCCTCGAAACATTGCTGATCGAAATCGATGGCACGGATACGGTAGACTACGTGGTCAAAATCGTGTACCGGAACTATGACATAATTGTACGAACGCATATCCCCCAACAGCCGAATCATACATCTTTCATTGAACTTTACGAACTCCTTGGCCAATTGCGCCTTTTCGGACTCGGTGCAGTCGGGTAGCATATCCTTAATAAAAACATCCCCAGGAATTCCGGCGATATGTTCTTCGATCAAAGTATCCTTATAGACCAAAAAGTTCAGGTTGTAGGGCGATAGCATGTGCTCTAGCTCAAGCCCATAAATACGGGAGGCATCCGTTTTTTTGATGTAGAAATAGGTAAAGTTATCGTTAAGAATATTCCGGATACGAATACGGAAAGGTTTGGAATTACCGAATGTACAGAAATCTACGGCATCTACGTTCAAGTATTGGTGGATGTTGCTGCTGCCATCTGAATGCAGTATAGAATACACTTTTTTGAGACTGTCATCGATTTCCTTACGCTCGAATTCCGGATAGTAGACCCGGATCCAAAGGGTATCCTCATCTTTCGAATCATAGACCACGACCGACCCCGAGAACCTTAGCAAATCCTCATAAAAAATCGGAATTTCTATCTTACGGTTATAATGGTCAAGATAGGCATCTAACTTATCGTTGACCGGATAGGCCGGTTTTTTCTTCGACATTAATCGTTCTTCGGACATAATTTGATTTTATTTGTAACAAAGCTAAGGTTTTGTCGTCAACTTAGTAGAGGGTAGAACCTTCCAAATTACAAGCACCAAATTCCAGAAATTTGGAATTTTGTTTTTGGAATTTAATACCATGTGAAATCGATAAAACCGTAATCTTAAAAAAGGCGTTCCTAGTTTGGAAAAAATACTCACAGTCAACCATCTCAGCAAAAAGTTCGGCCACCTGATTGCGGTCAACGACCTATCCTTTACCATCGAAAAAGGAAACGTCTACGGCATTCTCGGGCCCAATGGCAGCGGAAAATCAACAACTCTAGGCATCATCTTGAACGTGGTCAACCGATCGGCGGGCGACTTCGCTTGGTTCGGCGGAAGCATCTCGACCCACCAAGCCCTGAAAAAGGTAGGCGCCATCATCGAACGGCCGAATTTCTATCCGTATATGACCGCCGTTCAGAATCTGAACTTGGTCTGTAGGATAAAGGAAGTACCCAACACCAAGATTGAAGAAAAACTTGAACTGGTCGGCCTTATCGACCGTAAGGACAGCAAGTTCAGTACCTATTCTTTGGGTATGAAGCAACGCTTGGCCATCGCCTCTGCCCTACTCAACGACCCGGAGATATTGATTCTGGACGAGCCCACAAACGGACTCGACCCCCAAGGTATCCACCAGATTCGGGAAATCATTAAAAAAATAGCATCCGAAGGCACTACCATCCTTTTGGCCTCGCATTTGCTGGACGAAGTAGAAAAAGTCTGTAGCCACGTGGTCATCCTTAGAAAAGGGCAAAAACTCTATTCCGGCCGGGTTGATGGTATGCTGGCCAGTCATGGTTTTTTTGAACTACGGACGGAAAATATGCAACTACTGACCCGATATCTCGAAAAAAATGCCAGTTTTGGCGAGATCAAAGTTGATAACGGACGTATAACCGCCATCCTCAAGGAAGAAATGGACGCCACGGAGCTCAATAAAACACTGTTCGCCCAAGGCATCGTACTCTCACATCTGGTCAAACGCAAGGAAAGTTTGGAAGAGCAGTTTTTGACACTAACTAAAAATCAGGCAAATTGAAAGCCGCTTGTGCATTACATTATTGCGCTTTTGCAGGTATTAACAACAGCCACCCTTTGCACGGCGGGCAAGAGACATCTACCAATGAACTGCGTCCAAGAAATGGGGAACTCCGAACAACGGCCAGCGGCCAAGGAAGAATGGCCAACGAACGAAAAACGTTCAATGTTTAGTAACAATAGATAAAATAATGGTACGACTTTTACAGATCGAGTTTATAAAACTTTGGAACAATAGAACGAGTAGACTACTGATTATCACGTATTTCGTTTTAATCACTTCCATTGCGCTCGTATCGATGATAAAATTCGATTTCGGCGACATCCACTTTCAGTTGGCCGACCAGGGCATCTTCAATTTTCCGTACATCTGGCATTTCAATACTTTTTTTACCGCGTGGCTCAAGCTGTTCTTGGCTATCGTCATCGTATCGATGATGTCGAACGAATACAGCAACAAGACCATTAAACAGAACCTTATCGACGGCCTGTCCAAAAAGGAATTCGTACTTTCAAAGTTTCTAACGGTTTTGGTATTTGCCGGCATTTCTACCGTTTTCGTATTCGTGGTAACCCTCATTTTAGGCCTTATCTATTCCGATTTTAACGAAGTATCCATCATCTTTTCGGATCTCGAATATATTCTGGCCTATTTTGTTAAACTTACGGGATTTTTCTCCTTTTGCCTTTTTCTCGGCGTTTGGGTAAAAAGATCGGCCTTCGCCTTAGGCTTCCTGTTTATATGGCAGATCATAGAAGGGATTATAACCGTGGTCTGCGAACAAAAACTGTTTAACACCAAAGATGGTGTTGCGGACATGGTCATGGGTTTCTTTCCCTTACAATCGATGTACAACCTTATCGACGAGCCGATTACAAGGTTGAACGTGATACAATCGGCCGCTAAACAATTGGGCCAAGAATTCAAATTCAGTTATCAGGTACACTGGTACGAAATCGCCATCGTTCTTTGTTGGACGGCTATTTTTGTCTATCTATCCTATGCCCTCTTGAAAAAGCGCGACCTGTAAAAGTTCAAAATCGCCGGAGCGAAGGAAATCAAGGGGCATTTTATTTTAAACCCACAGCTGATATGTCGATATCGGAACCATTTTTATCTTCGACCGTTATGGCAACCTTTTAGGGCAAATCGAGTCCCGTGGCCTGGGATGGGACGGTACTTATAATGGAAAATCAATGCCCTCATCCGATTATTGGTTTATGGCAATAGGGCTAAACGGCAAAGAATTCAAAGGCCACTTAGCCCTAAAACGATAGCATCCAAATTATCCCCGAATCCATCCCATCAAACCGACCTTCTTTTGTAATTTAGGGGATGAAATTTAAGGTAGTATCAGAATTCAAACCGACAGGGGACCAGCCGGAAGCAATCCGGCAATTGACCAAGGGCATGGGGTCCGGAGAACGGTATCAGACACTATTGGGC
>NZ_JBGTHY010000402.1:0-8741 GCF_041745955.1 Pricia sp. | reverse complement strand
CAACTTGTATTCTATGGCTTTTTTTACAATATAATCCAGCGCCTGATCGGTAATGGTAAAGCTGATATCGTCCATGGCGAACAGCTTTTCGTACTGTTTGATAATGGCGTTTTTCGGTTCGGTCAGAATGGCGCGAAGGGTTTCTTCGTCCAAGGGATTCATGTGGGTCAATACGGGAAGCCTTCCGATGATTTCGGGGATAAGTCCAAAATCCTTTAAGTCCTTGGGAATAATATATTGTAGGATGTTGTTCTGATCCAGTTGTTCATCCGCCTTGGAAGCACTATAGCCCACGGCCTGCATATTCAGGCGTTTGGTAATGGCCCGTTCGATACCGTCGAAGGCACCCCCGGCTATAAATAGGATATTCTCGGTATTTACTTCGATAAATTTCTGATCGGGATGTTTTCGGCCTCCTTTTGGCGGTACATTTACCATGGTGCCTTCCAGTAGTTTCAACAGACCTTGCTGTACCCCTTCCCCTGAAACATCGCGGGTAATCGAAGGATTGTCGCTTTTGCGGGCAATCTTATCAATTTCATCGATAAAGACAATGCCGCGTTCGGCTTTCTCTAAATTATAATCCGCGGCCTGCAACAATCGGGTAAGGATGCTTTCGACATCTTCACCGACATAACCGGCTTCGGTAAGTATGGTGGCATCGACGATGGCCAGCGGTACGTTTAGCATTCTGGCGATGGTTTTGGCCATGAGGGTCTTACCCGTACCGGTATGCCCTACCATAATAATGTTGCTTTTCTGTATCTCAATGTCGTCATCCTTCGATTTGGACTGCAACAATCTTTTATAGTGGTTATATACGGCAACCGACATTACTTTTTTGGTGCGTTCCTGACCGATAACGTAAGTGTCCAAAAAGTCCTTAATTTCCTGGGGCTTTTTCAATACCAATTCAGAGGATAGGTCATTGGTCTTCGTTTGTCGCGATTCTTCTGCTACAATACCGTGGGCCTGCTCGATACACCGATCACAGATATGTGCATCAAGACCTGCAATCAAAAGATTGGTCTCGGGCTTTTTTCTCCCGCAAAACGAACACTCTAGATTTTCCTTCGCCATACTACTACGTTCTCTTTTTTTCCTAAACCCTAACGCTGAATTTTCTATTTTGGTTTACCTCTTGTCGAAAATTCTATAGATCGAATGTTTGGTCGATAAAAGGCCCGGCAACTTTCAAGTTTTTCCGGTACGCCCTATTTGTAACGCTTTTTAATTTTCATAACTCGCTCAATCCGTATCCCGAGCCAAAATATCGTCGATCATTCCGTATTCCTTGGCCTTGTCGGCCTTCATCCAATAATCTCGATCACTGTCATCGTTTACCTTCTCGATGGTCTGCCCGGAATGTTTGGCGATTATATTGTAAAGTTCCTCCTTTAAAGTCAAAATCTCCCGAGCAGTGATTTCTATATCGCTGGCCTGGCCTTGGCCACCGCCCATAGGCTGATGGATCATGACACGGGAGTGGGTGAGCCCACTGCGTTTGCCTTTTTCGCCCGCGCAAAGCAGTACCGCGCCCATCGAAGCGGCCATACCGGTGCAGATGGTGGCCACGTCGGGTTTGATGAACTGCATTGTATCGTAAATGCCCAAACCGGCATAAACACTACCGCCCGGGGAGTTTATATAGATCTGGATGTCTTTCGCTGCATCGGTGCTTTCTAGAAACAACAGCTGCGCCTGCACGATGTTGGCCACCTGATCGTTGATTCCCGTACCCAAAAAGATAATGCGATCCATCATCAAACGTGAGAACACGTCCATGGCGACAGCATTCATTTGCCTTTCTTCGATAATGTTCGGGGTAAGGCCGACGGGATGCATGCTTTCGACGATCTTGTCGTAATACATGCTGTTGATACCCTGATGTTTGGTAGCGTAATTCTTAAATTCTTTTCCGTAATCCATTTTCTTATATTCGGTGGGTTTAAAGTAAGGAGGTGCCGAAACCTATGGTCTTCCTAACATTAAAGATACCCTAATTATTTGAAAGTTCCTTGAACTAATCGCGAGTTCATTATCCGTATACCTCTTTGATGAAATCTTCGTAGTTCACCTCCTTGATTTTCAGATTTGCCTTTTCCTTGTAAAGATTCAGCAATTTTTGGCTCATCAGCTGCTCCGATAACCGTTTCGCCTCGTCTTGGTTCCCTAAGACTCGGGCAACGATAGTGTCAAGTTCCTCCTCTTGGGGATCCAGTTGTCCGAACTGGGCCATTTGCGACCGGATGAAGCCCTTGGCAAATTCCTTCAATTCGTCGAACTGCAGCTGTATTCCGTTTTCCTGAATGATTTTACCCTCGATCAGTTGATAGCGGAGTCCTTTTTCCGATTTTTCATATTCGGCATTGGCCTGATCCTCGGTCAAAGGCTCTTCTCCGGTCATGCGGATCCATTTGGTCAAGAATTCTGAAGGGAGCTCGAATTTTGTGTTGTCGATAAAATATTCGGTCACATCGTTCAACAATTTCTGGTCCGCCTGTTGTTCGAACTGTTTTTCGGAATCTGCCTTGATCCGCTCTTTCATTTCCTTTTCCGAGGTGATTTTGCCTTCTCCGAAGAGCTTGTCAAAAAGTGCTTGGTTCAGTTCGGCGGGTTCGCGTTCGTTGACTTCGGCTATCGTAAAGCTGACCTCGATATCGAGGTCTTTGGCTTTTTCTTGGGATACTCCGAGAACACTCGATAAGAGATAGTCTTCCTTGAAAAGGCCTTTGGTTTTGACGCTAACGGAATCGCCCACCTTTTTTCCTTTCAGGGCTTCGAGGGCTTTTTTGCCCTTTATCTTGTCAAGCTCGAGCGTGGCCTTATTATCTATTTCTTCCTCCCCGTTTTTAAAGGTGCCGATGACCTCGTCATTTTTGCCGACCTCGGTCTTGCTCACCAGTTTGCCGTATTGTTTCTGTAAACGCTCGACCTGTTCGTTGACCATTTTCTTATCGGCAACGATCTTATATCGGGTAATCGGTTTTTTGGTATCTAGGGAAACCTTGAAATCGGGGGCAAGGCCCAATTCGAATTCAAAGGCAAGTTCTTCGTTCTCCCAATCGAAATTATCCTGTTGTTTGGGTAGCGGATTTCCGAGAACATCCAACTTTTCCTCGGTCAAATATTTGTTGAGGTTGTCTTGTAAAAGTTTATTTACCTCGTCGACCAAAATGGACTTACCATATTGTTTTTTGATGAGGCCCAAAGGTACTTGTCCTTTTCTGAAACCAGGAATATTGGCCTGTTTTTTATAATCTTTCAGGATTTTATCCACTTTATCCTGATAATCGTCCTTGGTGATAGCTACGGTAACGACCGCATTGAGATCATCGATCTGCTCTTTGGTAATGTTCATCTAAATCTTCTTTTTAAAATTCCTCGAAACGGGATGCAAAAGTAGTACAATTTACGTATCCTAGCAAGTTTTGAAAGGCTTGAAAAGCATTGGGACGTGTAAAAGTATCGTACGCCCTATATCCGTCAAATCAGGGGAAAGACTATGGGAATACAATAAACGAAGCGATTACCGGCAATGCGTATTGGTTAGGATTCACACTTTGTCTTTCTCTTTAAGAAGTGAGAACAATAAAGATTGTAAAAGGGAAAGTAGCAAGCTAAAGAGCAAAGCCCACCAGATGCCGTCTACATTAAATCCGCCGATGAGGTTGTCGGCCAGTAAGATAATAATTGCATTGATGATCAAGAGGAAAAGCCCGAAGGTAACGATGGTCACCGGAAGGGTCAGTATGACGAGGATCGGTTTAACGATAAAATTCAACAGACTCAATACGATGGCAACAACGATGGCCGTAAAATAGTTGTCGACCGAAACGTGTGGAAGTACCTTTGACAAAATGACGACCGCTAACGCACTTAGGAGTATTCGTAATATGAGTTTCATTTCAGTAGATTCTTTGGAATGCAAAAAGGTACCGGGTTTTCCGATGCCTTCAAAATTAGAAATTTAATTCGGATTAATTGATGTACAGCCCCTTGTACTCCAGAGGATCTACCTCGGGCAAATTGGCGCCATAGGTCGTTTCGATCGTTTTTAGAAATTCGTTGGCCATTAGTGCGTAACCTCTAGGGGACAGATGTACACCATCTAAAGAAAACCCGCCTCCCGTCGCAAAAGTGGCGGTAACGACGCTGCGGTCGGAAAGAGTAATACCTTCCCCGGCCGCCCTGTCCAACAATGCCTTTGCATCAACAAAGCCGAGACCATATTGATCCGCCAATCCTGAAATGGTGGCGTTGAAACTTTCTGTGGCGTTCAATACTTCGGCCTGTTCACTGGGGGTCAGTACCCATTGGTCTTCCAAAGGGTACGTTATGCCATTTACAGCAAGTTGTCCGGCATTGGCAGCGGGCAGCCCCAATTCTTGCAGCATGGTAAAAGCGGTTTGGTTCAGCGTTGCAATTTCGCTTCGGGCGGTCAGTACAATAAGGTCATTTTCATTGGCTTGCCTGGCTTGACCGTATAGCAATCCCAATACGGTTGCAGTACCCACATCCAATCCTCCTCCTATCAATGCGCCGGTGATCTGTGCGGAAAGATCGGGCAGCGATTCATCTTTTATGACCAGCGCACTGGCCGCGTCTTCGGCAAATACGATGGACCGCTCCGGTACTTGCAGGACGGCGAAAACTTGGTTCAGTCCCGCAAAACTCTGGTTCAAGATCGGAATTTGAGGTCCGAAATCCGGGTTGGTCGGGTCTAAAGGCGCAAAAGGTACGGTTGTAAAATAAGGTATCGCGGTTACATCGGGCAGGTTGGCAACCGCACCTCCTGCTTCATTGGCGGTAAGTGCCTGTAACAGCTGATTGTAAATGTTTGCAAATACATTGGGGTCGGTAATGTCGCTAGGGCCGTAGGTAGAAGGGTCTAGGTTACCATTTTGATTGGTACCCGAACCACCGGACGTGGCGTAAGAGAGTATATCGTTATTGCCGATCCAAAGTGTAAAGAACGTAGGGTTTTGTGCGACCGCATCGCCGATAATGGTGGCCGTGGGAGCGGAGGCGAATCGAACAAAGTAGGGATTGGCCGCCCCGACCGCTAGGGCTTCAAGGCTTCCATAGCCAGGTGCGGCCAAATGATAGATTTTTGCGCCGGGTACTCCCACATTGTTGAAAGGACCGGATTGTATGTCGGTCACTTCCGTAGCGCCTTGACCTTCCAACCGGATAGGAGTAGGGGAGCCGGAAGCAAAAGATAGGATAAACCGATTTTCAAAACCTTCGAGTTTTTCACCGCCAAGGGTCAGCCCTCCTAAGTTGTCCGCCATCAACGGTATTTTGAATTCCCCGCCACCCGCTTCGGCAAAACTGCCAGCGAGCATATTCGGGTAAGAGGCTTCCTGACCGTCGAGAAACAAAGCGCCATCTGAATAACCCGCGGTCAGCGAGTTACCTACGGCTACATACTTGGAGAAATCGGCCGATCCGGCCGTATAATTCTCCGGGGTCGGCTCGGTAGGGGGATCTATAGGGGCATTGTCGTCACTACTACAAGAAATAATGAACAGACCGAAAAAAGCAAGTAATGCTAGAATCTTTTTCATCGTATTGTTTTGAGTTAGGGGGCGTTAAAGGTTTGTTAACGTTGTGTTGACTCAAAATTAACCAAAATTATCACACGTACACTAGTTTATACGAAAAAATTATGCACGCATAGTATTTTTAAGTTCAGTTTCAAAAAAAGTAGCGGAGGGTTTTAGATGGGAAACCAAACACCTAGATTTTAGGTATAGACCTTTGAGCCGGTCATCGGTTACCCCGAATATTTGAATTTTTCAAGAAAGCCAAGGACTTTTCAAAAAACTGCTCCGGATTCTCCGCGTGCAGCCAGTGACCGGCATTGATGGTCTCCATTTCGGCTTGGGGAAAGTGTTGTCTGAACTCGGGCAGGTCGCTTTGGGCGATGTACTCCGATCGGTCGCCCCGAAGAAATAGGGTGGGGCCGTCAAAGGTGTCCGATGCAGCGATATTTTCCCCGATTTCTTCCATTTTCTCGCTCAGTACATCGAGATTGAAGCGGAAGGCCAGCTTTTCCTTTTCGATCCAATACAGGTTTTTTAGGAGAAACTGACGCGTTCCGAGGTCGGAAATATGCTTTTTCAGCTCGGCATCTGCGGTATTTCTCGAGGTAAAGGCTTCGGGACTAAGGGCGTTCAATCCGTCGATTATGGGCTGGTGGTGGGCCGGATAGTATTTGGGCCCGATATCGGCGACCAAAAGCTTTTCCGTACGTTCCGGATGGTCGCAGGCGAATTGCATGGCCGTCTTTCCGCCCATAGAGTGTCCCAAAATTAGCGCCTTGTCGAGATTATGGTGTTCCATATAGCGTAGAAGGTCGTCCGAAAGCAGATCGTAGTTAAACTCGTCGGACCAAAAACTTTGTCCGTGGTTGCGCTGGTCAATCAGGTGCACCTCGAAATCGGATTCCGCATACTGACCGCCCAAGGTCTTCCAATTATCCAGCATGCCTAGAAATCCGTGCAAGATCAACAGTGGTTTTCCTTGGCCGTCTATTTTTGAATGGAGGATGTGTTTTCCCATAGAAAATTAAATATTTTATTTGCACGATGCACGATGCACGATGCACGATTTTATCTTTTTTCAACACCAAACATCCGACAAAAATCATCCAGCACCGAGCGTCGGGCATCGAGCCTTTTTCACTTCAACCTATGCAGATACATATTCACTACATTCTCCAATCCCAGATAAAGCGACTCGCAAATAAGCGCATGCCCGATGGATACTTCTAGCAAATGGGGTACGTTGTCCTTAAAATACTTGATGTTATCGAGGCTTAAATCGTGACCTGCGTTAAGGCCTAAACCTAATTGGTGTGCCATTTTGGCTGCTTTGGCATACGATTTTACGGCTAATTCAGGCTTTCCATCTTGGTAAAGTTTGGCAAAACTTTCCGTGTAGAGTTCAATGCGGTTGGTTCCTGTTTCGGCGGCGCCTTCGATTATTTTTGGATCGGTATCCGTGAAAATGGATGTCCGGATGCCGTTTTCTTTGAAGGTGGAAATGACCTCCTTTAGAAAGTCCCTATTTTTTATGGTATCCCACCCGGCATTCGAGGTAATGGCATCGACGGCATCGGGCACCAAGGTAACCTGTGTCGGTCGTACCTCGAGCACGAGGTCGATGAATTTGGGAACGGGATTGCCTTCGATATTGAATTCGGTGGTCACGATGGCCTTCAGATCGCGCGCATCCTGATAGCGGATATGCCGTTCGTCGGGCCTCGGATGTACGGTTATGCCCTGTGCCCCGAACGCTTCTATATCGGTCGCCGTTTTTAACACATCAGGTACATTTCCGCCCCTGGCGTTGCGCAAGGTGGCAATTTTATTGATATTCACACTGAGTTTTGTCATTCGTCCGGTTTTTGGTACCGTTCATACAAAAATACGGATTAGGCATGCCTTTTGATATTATTAATTAGTAATTTGCGTTAGAACATTACAAAGTTATGCATATCCAAAACCACATTGTTTCCAATATTCCAGTCTTTGAGATCGGTGATCCCTTATCAAAGGTCGTCCAATTTTTTAAGGAGACTACCCATTCCCATGTTGCTATAACTGAAAATGGCGGCTATTTGGGCGTGTTGGACGAAAATGATCTGGAACAGTTTCAAGAGGATGAAAAAGTGGAGCATCACAGATACGACCTCGGTACTTTTTTTGTCAGAAAGGATACCAATTGGCTCGATGTGCTGGAAACATTCGCCCGTAATGAAGCGAATCTGGTACCGGTTCTGGACGAAGAAGGAAGGATGGAAGGCTACTACGACCTGACCGATATCGTTACTGTTTTTATCGACACCCCATTTTTTACGGAGCCTGGCGGAATCATCGTTTTGGCCAAAGGGATAAAGGATTATTCGTTCAGCGAAATCGCCCAAATCGTGGAAAGTAACAATACGAAACTGATCGGAGGTTTTATAACCGATTACAAAAACGACGTTATCCAAATTACTATTAAGGTAGCATCGGCTAATTTCAACGATATTGTACAGACCTTTCGACGCTACAACTATACTATTCTCTTCGGAAACCAAGACGACCAGTTCTTGGAAGACTTAAAGGAGCGTTCGAACTATCTGGAAAAATATTTGAGCGTTTAGAAACAGTTTGAGGTTCAAAACTATTTCGTAGTTTGGTTCAAGTTTTAAAACTAAACACCTCAAGTCCCATCCCATGAAAGTCGCTCTCTACAGCCAGACCTATCAACAAGACACCTTGGACTTTGTGGTCGAACTCCTAGACGAACTCCACAAAGAAAACGCGGAGGTGTGGATAGAAGCTGAGTTTTATGCCTATTTTGCCAATAACCATCCTTCCAAAACCTATACTACCTTTACGGACACCGAGGGTTTGGATGACTCTTTCGATATGTTCGTCAGTTTTGGCGGCGACGGCACCATTTTACGGGCCACTACGTTTGTAAGGAACCTGGGCATCCCTATTGTCGGGGTGAACACCGGTAGGTTGGGTTTTCTATCCACATTTAATAAAGAGGAAGTCCGAAGGGTGGTGCAGGAATTCAAAAACGGCAGGTATTCCATCATCGAAAGAAGTTTGGTCGAGGTCAGTGCAGCATCGGATATTCCCGAGTTGAAAGGACTTCATTTTGCACTCAACGAAATAACGGTAAGCCGCAAGGATACCACCTCGATGATTACGGTAGAGACCCATCTCAACGGCGAATAC
>NZ_JBGTHY010000401.1:0-5013 GCF_041745955.1 Pricia sp. | reverse complement strand
ATACACCAAGATCAGATACTCGTTTTCCGTAAAATGAAAATTACCGCTGACCGTGTTGAGGTCGATTGTTCCGTCTTCGCGCTTGATTGCATATTTATAGTTATAGAAGCCCTGCTTTAATTTGATGCTGCCTTCCATAAGGCCATTGTCTTCGTTATAGGTCAATTTATTTTCCGGGGCCAGGGCATAGTTGTTGAACTTTCCGTAGACGTAGACCTCGTCAAGCTTCAGAAGTTCTTCGTAGGGCAATGAGAAATGAACGTTGGTATATTCGGCCTCCCTCGAATTGTTTTCACCTTGAAGGGTACGTACGACATAATCACCATTGATATCCGGAAAATAGGTGTAAACCTTATCGAATCGGTAGTTGTCGGTAAAAAGATAATGCTCGTACAAGTCGGCCACTTCAATACGGGAAATCTGCGCAGTGGGTGCCCTTAGATCGCTGGTATCGAAATTAAGGTATTCGTTGCCCCCAAAAAAACTGGTCTCCCCATCGTATTTGTAGACCATTTCGGTGCCCAAAATGTACTGGGGTTCTATATTGAAAAGGGCAGTTTGCCACTGATAGTTCTGCAGTATGGCGACCTGCACCGTTTTTTTTGGGTTGACCAATGAAAAATTGCCGTGGTTGATATTGAACTGCACCACCTGCTTTTCGTTCAGAAAATTGAAATTTCGGGAGCGTTTTACCGTCGCCGCCACTTTAACCGCATCGGTGTACACTACGAACCTTCGCGAAAATTGCAATTCATAGCTGTCGTTGTATATTTCGAGTACGTAATTGCCGCTTACTTTGAGGCTGAGATTTTCATTGGGTATCGTTAACCGGTAATTCGAATATGGTTGCAACGTATTGTAGCTATTTTCGTAATCGACGATCCGCTGATTGTCGACCCCGTCCAGATATTGCGATTTTAAAAGTTGTGAGGGCGTCCAGTCGTAATCGCAGTGAACGATTTTGTAGTAATAGTCTTGTTCGTTGGCCAGCGTATCGTCGAATTCGAGCCTGATAGTCTCCCCGAGCATAAGTACGGGAAACTGTTCTCCTGTCGGTCCGCCGAAGATAACGGTCTTAATGTTTTTGGGGGGATTTACCTCTGGCTGTACCTGGGAAAATAAGGAGGTTGTAAAAAGAAGTACCAGAATTTGTTGAAGGCTTAGGCGCATTTTTCCACTATTTTTTGGGTAAAGGTAAACAAAAAGTGATCCTATGGAATTCGGATCGTCAAACGACCTAAATTTATGGGCAATTATTATGAAAACTTTTTTTTAAGTAGTATTTTTGACGCGAATTTTACGGAGTCCGACGCTTTGGATTCCTTAATATAAGGTCGACTACAATATGTCAAAAGACATTAAGATCAACAAAGGCTTGGACATACAACTTGTCGGTGCCGCAGAGCAAAATACCTCAAAAGCCGTTCTGAGTAATGTGTACGCCATAAACCTAAACGATTTTCATGGACTGACCCCGAAAATGGTACTCAAGGAAGGCGCCGAGGTTAAAGCCGGTGAGGCCCTTTTTTACAATAAAAATAAAGAGGATATGCTTTTTGTATCTCCCGTTAGCGGTGAGCTTATCGAAATCGTGCGTGGGGCCAGAAGGCGTATCCTTAGTATAAAGATACTGGCGGACAAAGAGCAGGTAACCGTGACGAATAGTATTTTGGATGTTGAAAAGGCATCCAAGGACGATGTCAAGGCCTATCTGCTCAAAACAGGATGCTGGCCGTTTATCATTCAGCGTCCGTATTCCATAATCGCCGATCCCGATACGAATCCAAAGGCGATATTCGTTTCCGGTTATGCGACCGCCCCGTTAGCCGCGAATCTTGACTATATACTACAAGGCAGGGAAAAAGAACTACAGGCCGCCATTACCGTTTTGGGGAAACTTACGGCTGGTAAGGTGCATGTTTCCGTAGGAAAATCGTCCAGTTCCCCTTTGGCCGGACTTTCGGGCATAGAATTGCATAAGGTTTCCGGCCCGCATCCGGCAGGCTTGGTCGGTACCCAGATCAATAAGATCGATCCCATCAATAAAGGGGAAACGGTCTGGACGGTCTCCCCGCAAGACCTCGTCATTATCGGCGAAATGGTGTTGACCGGTAAATTCAACCCCCAGCGTACGATTGCGTTAGTAGGGTCATCCGTCAAAAAACCGCACTATTACACCACGAAAATCGGTACCGAGATATCCACGTTCCTATATGCCAGCGGGGTGAATGAAGGGCGGTTCAGGGTCATAAACGGCGATGTGCTCACAGGTGCGAAATCACGGCAAGACGGTTATCTAGGCTACTATAACAATACGGTAACCTGTATTCCCGAGGGCGACGATTACGATTTCTTCGGATGGAACAAACCCGTTTTCAACAAGATTTCGGCTACAAGGGCCTTGACTTTTTCATGGTTGCAGCCCAATAAAAAATATGATCTCGATACGAATACCAATGGCGAACACCGGGCTTTCGTCGTTACGGGCATGTACGAAAAGGTCTTTCCGATGGATATTTATCCCCTGCAGCTTTTAAAAGCCTGTATGGTCAAAGATCTTGATGAAATGGAGCAATTGGGACTCTACGAAGTGGCCCCCGAAGATTTTGCGCTTACGGAATTCGTTTGCGTTTCCAAACAGCCCCACCAACAGATTATTCGGGAAGGATTGGATTTGCTACAAAAAGAAATAGGATAAAAGATGAGTGATAAAAGACTGACTTTCAAGAAAAGGCTACACATTTTAAAGCATCATTACCGCGGTAAGAAAATGGCTCCGGCCTTCAATGCGCTGCACACATTTCTGTTCACGCCCGACGAAACGACCCATTCGGGATCCCACGTTCGGGCGGCGGATGATTTGAAGCGTACGATGAATACGGTGATCATGGCACTGATACCGGTGCTGTTGTTCTCGATGTTCAACGCAGGCTATCAGCATTTTGCGGCCATTGACGCCGCAAGCGGGGTGGTCAGGGAACTTTCCGTATTCGGTAATTTTTTGACTTGGGACAACTTTTGGATCGGTATCATCAAGGTACTTCCCTTGGTCGTAGTTTCGTATGGTGTCGGTCTTCTTGTGGAATTTATTTTCGCCGTTATCAAGGGCCATGAGGTAGAGGAAGGCTATTTGGTTACCGGAATGCTGGTGCCCTTGATCGTACCTATCGATACGCCCCTTTGGATGTTGGCCGTTGCCGTGGTTTTCGGTGTGGTAATAGGAAAAGAGGTTTTCGGTGGTACGGGTATGAATATATTGAATCCCGCGCTAACTATTCGGGCATTCCTGTTTTTCGCCTATCCTACCTGGATGAGCGGCGACAAGGTATGGGTACATGAAGCCGTTGAGCGCGCCGGCGGTCCCGATGCCATTTCGGGGGAAACTATATTGGGCTATCTGGCACAGAACGATGCGAGCTCATACACCTATTCCCTTTCGGATATGTTCTTCGGATTTATTCCCGGTTCGGTCGGGGAAACCTCGACCTTTTTGATACTGTTGGGTGGTCTGTTCTTGATATTCAGTAAGATTGCCAGTTGGCGGATCATGCTCAGTGCAGTCATCGGTTCTTTGGCCATGGGTCTAATTTTCAACGGCGTCGTCGATCAGGGATGGATCGGTGACACCAGTAAATTCTATGGCTTGATGAGCTTCCCGTTTTGGCAGCATCTGATTGTGGGCGGTCTGGCCTTCGGTATCGTCTATATGGCTACCGATCCGGTGACCGGTTCGCAGACCAACCGTGGAAAATGGATCTATGGCTTCTTCATCGGATTTTTATCCGTCATGATACGAGTGTTCAATCCCGCATATCCCGAAGGTGTTTTCTTGGCCATCCTATTGATGAACGTTTTTGCCCCTACCATTGACCATTATGTCATCCGCGGAAATATAAAACGAAGATTGAAACGATTGAAAAACGCCACGGTGCTACCTAAGGATTCGGAAGGCGAGGAAAAGGAACTTCAAGTAGAAACTGCATAATTATGGCAATCAATACGGATAAAAATGTCTATACGGTGGTCTTTGCCGCTATCATGGTCGTCGTTGTCGGCTCGTTGCTCGCGTTTTTGGCCTCGGGCCTGAGCAGCCGCATCAAAGAAAACGAACGCTTTGAGAAACAGCAGAACATTTTGTACGCCATGGGGGTCAACGATAATGTTGAGGATGGTGGGGTTAGTTTTATAGGAACCGATGTGGTCGAGGACCAGTTTTCGAAATACATCAAAAAGCAGCTGGTCATCAAAGGGGATAGTGTCATCGACAATAACGAGGCCTACCTTATCGATATGAAAAAACAGTTGGCATTGTACAAAAAGGGAGAAACGCCCGAATTGCCGCTTTTCATCGGTGAAAAGGACGATAAGGAGTTCTATATCATCCCCATGTACGGAAAAGGACTTTGGGATGCCATTTGGGGGTTTATCGCCCTTGATACTAATATGGTAGTGCAAGGGGTGTTTTTTGATCACAAAGCGGAAACGCCCGGCCTAGGTGCGAATATAAATCAACGCTACTTCATGGATGATTTTACAGGGGAGAGTATTATGCAAGATACGCGGTATTCAGGCATCAGCGTCGCAAAAGGCAACAACGACCCGCTGAACGATCGCAAAGAGGACAACAAGGTCGATGCTTTGGCAGGCGCGACCATTACCGGAAACGGGGTTTCCGCAATGATTTCCGAAAGCGTAAACTTATACAAAGAGTATTTAACCAAAATAAGCAAGAACTAACATGGCACTATTGACAAAAAAAGATGTTAGCCTTATAACAGATCCTTTGGCGGACAACAACCCGATAACGATTCAGGTATTGGGAATCTGTTCGGCATTGGCGATTACTGCGGAATTAAAGGCCTCTGTAGTAATGGCGATTGCGGTATTGTTCGTAATGGGACTTGGCAACGTGGTCATTTCTTTGATGCGTGACATTATCCCTTCCAAGATACGGATCATCGTACAGTTGATCGTGGTCGCTACCTTGGTGATCGTAGTTGATCAAGTGCTCAA
>NZ_JBGTHY010000400.1:0-5037 GCF_041745955.1 Pricia sp. | reverse complement strand
GGAATCGACATGGGGGATATCCTAAACCTTTGGAACTACAGACGGATAATCCATAAGGATAATTTTGAATCCGGGTTTTACAAAAGCGATATTACGATTGTCAACTATCCCCAAAATGATTACTTTTTGGGCAATATTGTGGATGTCGATCAAACGGAAATCGACACTCATATCAATCATGCAAAGCAACTGAGCCTTTCCCTGTTGTACTGGCTGCAGACCGAAGCCCCAAGACCGGATGGCGGAAGAGGATGGCCTGGTGTCCGATTACGGTCCGATATCATGGGCACGGAAGGCGGGGATGGCATGGCCAAATATCCATATATCCGTGAATCAAGACGGATCAAGGCTTTGTTTACCGTTCTGGAACAACATGTCGGAAAGGAGCAGCGCTCAAAAATCACCGGTCTGCAAGGTGATGGGCTCAAGGCCGAGACGTTTAGCGATAGTGTGGGGGTGGGCTATTACCATATCGACCTCCACCCCAGCTCCGGAGGCAACAATTACATTGACTTTGGGTCGCTTCCCTTTCAGATTCCGTTGGGCGCATTGATTCCCGTTACAATGGAAAATCTATTGCCCGCGAACAAAAATATTGGCACCACCCATCTGACCAACGGCTGCTATAGACTTCATCCCGTAGAATGGAGTATCGGGGAAGCGGTGGGAATGCTCGTTCCTTTTTTGATGCATAAAGGCGTCGGATCCCAGCAGATGTATAAGAATCCTGACCTTATACGGGAATTCCAGACGATAATTCGTCAACAGGGTGTAGAAACCGAATGGCCAACGAATCGGGAGTAGCGTACTGAAATGTATTTTATCGACCCTGCTACCCAAAGAAAAGCCCATCGGTAAACGCTATCCCGTCTTCGGTTGATATTTTGTAACTTTACGCCTTGCAAAAAAATCAGACTCATGAATCCAAACAAAAAAGGCCTCAACACCATCTGTACCCACATCGGCGAAGTAAAGGACGAACAGTTCAAGGGAGCGATATCTCCCTTATACATGAGCACCTCCTATGCGTTCGAGGATGTGGACATCAAACGCTACCCCCGCTATTTTAACACACCGAACCAAGAATCCCTTTGCAAAAAAATCGCTGCTTTGGAACATGCGGAGTCCGCCTTGATATTCGGAAGCGGCATGGCGGCGATAAGTACCGCTTTGATGGCTTTTTTAAAGGCCGGCGACCACATTGTACTACAGCAGACCTTGTACGGCGGCACCTATAATTTGGTTACGGAGGAGTTCAATAAATACGGCATCGAATATTCCTTCACGGAAGGATGGCAGCCCGAGGCTTTTGAGGAAAAAATTCAGGATAATACCAAGGTCCTCTATATCGAGACCCCATCCAACCCACTCTTAACAGTAACCGATTTGGATGCCATCGGCAGGCTATCCAAAAAACACGGATTGGTTTCTATGATCGACAATACATTCGCCAGCCCCGTCAATCAGAATCCCATGGATTTCGGTATCGATATCGTCATCCACAGTGCCACGAAATATATGGGCGGCCATTCCGATATCTGTGCGGGAGCCGTAGCATCGACAGAACAAAATATCAAACGGATACATGCCCTGGCCAAGAATTTGGGGGGAAGTCTTAGCGATTACACGGTTTGGCTTTTGGAACGCAGTATGAAGACGATGGGCATTCGTGTAAAGGCACAGAACGATAATGCACAGCGCATGGCCGAATATCTTGCTTTACATGAGGATATTGGAATGGTATACTATCCCGGCCTACCGGACCATCCCGGTCATCAGGTTGCCAAAGCACAAATGAAGGGCTTCGGGGGAATGTTATCCTTTGAATTACAGGAAGATATGGACGCTTCCAAATTCCAAAAATCCTTACAACTGATAAAATCCTCCATGAGCTTGGCGGGCGTGGAAAGTACCGTGCTTTCGCCCTCACAAACTTCACATGCCCTTTTGGGTGCGGAAGAAAGGAAGCGACAGGGCATTAAAGACGGGTTGATCCGTTTTTCGGTAGGCATCGAAGAGACAGAAGATTTGATTGCGGATATCGAGCAGGCACTTGTAAAGGTGAAGAGCGTGGTTGCTATATAACAGCAGTCTGCCGGTATAAATTCAAGGTTAGATCACCACCTAGTGGCTGTTTAAGGTTCAAAGTGCTTTTTGCCGCGAAATTCGAACACGTTGAATCCTGCATCAATGGCCAGACAGGCTTGAACCTGCCTTAGGCAGGATTGAACATTTGCCCTGAAAATATTCGAAGCTTGAATTTGAACTTAAATTTAGAATGAAACTAGACGTATTAGTATTCGGCTCGCACCCCGATGACGCCGAACTCGGTGCAGGCGCAACCATCGCCAAGGAGGTAGCCAACGGAAAAAAAGTAGGTATAATTGATTTGACCCGGGGAGAACTAGGCACAAGGGGTTCCGCCGAAATCCGAGATCAGGAATCGGCTAAATCTGCAAAAATTTTGGGAGTTGCGGTCCGCGAAAATTTAGAATTCTCTGACGGCTTCTTCGTAAACGATAAAGAACATCAGTTGGGCGTCATCCGCATGTTACGAAAGTATCGCCCGGAAACAGTGCTTTGCAATGCCATCGAGGATCGTCATATTGACCATGGCAGGGGCAGTAAATTGGTCAGTGACGCCTGTTTCCTTAGCGGATTGATAAAAATCGAAACCAAACTTGAAGCCAATGGTGAATTACAACTTCCTTGGCGTCCGAAAGTGGTCTATCACTATATCCAGTGGAAAAATATCAAGCCTGATTTCGTAATAGACGTTTCCGGATATATCGAAAAGAAAATCGAAGCGATTCTAGCCTATTCCTCGCAATTTCATGACCCAAAAAGCAAAGAGCCCGAAACCCCGATCAGCAGTAAAAACTTTCTCGATAGCGTAAAATATCGCGCAAGGGATTTAGGAAGATTGGTAGGGGTGGAGTACGGTGAAGGGTTTACCGTAGAAAGGCCTATTGCAATTGACCGTTTGGGCGATTTGATTTGAACCTTGAACTGCAATCTGCAACTAAAGATTTCTGCCTGCCCCAACCGCAACTACCCACCGAAATCACCCCGTCTGCCGATACGACTTCTTCGCCTTCGGTACCGTAAAATGAAATGTACTACCCTTTCTAAGCAAACTCTCCACCCAGATGGTTCCCCCGTTCTTTTCGACCATTTCCTTGCACAGCGAGAGTCCCAGTCCGGTGCCTTTTTCATTATTGGTTCCGTAGGTGGTGTGATTGGCGTTTATCGCGAAAATCTTTTCGAGGGTCTTATCATCCATACCGATGCCCGTGTCCCGAATGGAAACTTGCCAGTATTTACCTTCCTCTTGGGTCGAAATGGTCACCATTCCGTTTTCGGGCGTGAACTTAAGGGCGTTACTGATGAGGTTTCTGATGACGATATCGATTTGATCACTGTCTGACCAAACCATGGTATTCGTTGATACCTGACTTACCAGTTTGATGGACTTGTTCTCGGCGATTTCGGATAATAAATGGAAGCTATCTTTCACCATCGATTCCAAACCCACAACCGATGGTTTGGTTATGGCACCGTTCATCTGGGTATGGCCCCAAGTCAATAAATTGTTCAAAGTAAAGGAGATATGGTCGATATCGTGCCGAAGTTTGGGTATGAATTCCATGAATTCATTTTGTCCTATATCGCCTTCCTTGAAAAGTTTTAGCAGTCCTTGGAATGCGCCGATCGGACCCCGAAGGTCGTGACCGATAATAGAAAATAGCTTGTCTTTTGTCCGGTTAATGTCCCGCAGTTCGCTTTCGGTCTTCTCTAGATCCGTGGTTTTTCCTTTCAATTCGATGTTAAGGTTTTTCTGTATTTTTTCACTCCGGCGGACCAAAAATGTGATTACTACAAATATCAGGAGAATGGCCAACGAGGCGTTTACGTAGTTTCTTTGTTGCGCCAACTGCTTTTGGTTCTCTTCGATCAGATCTTGCTTTTGTTTTTCATGTTCCATTTTGGTCTTGAGCAGGGTAAGACTTTTTTTGTTCTCGGTGCGGGACAGGGTGTCCGATAGTTTTTGATAAAGCTCGTGATATTCTAGGGAGGCCGCAAAATCCTTTTTGTTCTTATGGATTTTGTACAAGGTTTTGGCACACTTTTGTTTGCCTTCCATAAACTGTAGTTCATTTGAAACTTCAAATGCCTCGAGCGCATAGCGTTCCGAAATACTATCTTGTTTTAGTCCGAAATAGGCTTCCGCCATTCCGTTGAGCAAATCGATCCTTCCCCGGTGGTCATCAAGGTTTTTATGTAGCATCTCGCTTTGGTTGTACCAATAGATGGCCCATTTGAACTTATTTTCCTTGAGATAGGTTTTGCCTTTTACTTCATAGGCAAAGGCAAGCCAATCCATAATTTCATGCTTTTCGAAGACCGTGATACTGCTATTGGCGTTGTACATGGCATAGTCGAGTTGGCCCATATCGGCATATAACGATGCGATGTTGCTCATGGTTTCCGCGGAATAGATCTCGTTGCCGATTTCCTGATTTATCTTCTTTACCTCTTTGTAGAATTCAAGGGCCTGAACGTAATCTTTTTGTGAGGTATACAGATGGGCTATGTTTTCGTTCATTATCGAAAGCATTAAGGAATCGCCGTAGACTTTCGCCAGATCGATGCCTTCCAAATAGCCGATCAAAGCTTTGGCATAGTCGCCTTTATAACCGTATTCCCCTGCCAGGTTGTTTTGGGATTTTAATACCAGTTCTTGGTTTTCTATAGTTTTACCGAGTGATAACGCCTTTTCATAGTAAGTGATGCCCTTATTGTGGGAACCTTTATCGGAGTAGTAATCGCCAAGACCTAACAGCGCTTTGTTTTCGCCAATTTTATAGCCAGAAGATTTACTTAAGTCCAATGCCAGTTTCGACAATTTGAAAAGGCAATCGCTGTTATAAAATCGCATTTCGTTGCCCAATGCATTGATAAGGTCGATGTACAGGGTGTCTTTGGTGTTGAATCTCGGTTGTGATCTTTTTATATGGATCTGCTCTTTTAAGCTGT
>NZ_JBGTHY010000399.1:0-3417 GCF_041745955.1 Pricia sp. | reverse complement strand
AACGGCGCGGGGTCCAAAAACCGCTGGGCCAATTTGTTATCGGTACTGTACAGGTATTCGCTCTCGATAAAGTTACGCCAAATCTGCTCTTCATTGGCCTCGGCCCAAGCCATTTGCTCTTCCGAATAGTTTATTTTTCGGGCATCGGATATAAAAGGGACCAGTTTATCCTTGGCGACCAATTCTTTACCATAATAGACCATTTGAGCCAGAAAGCTACGGTCTTTGGGTTTGGCAACCACCTGTTTTGCGAAGGCATTCGCCACATCGCTTACCAAATACTGTTTATCCAGTCCAGCCGAAATATAATTTGGAAAACTTTCGTAGAATTTGTGCTCCGGACCCAGATAATTGTCAAGACCGATCAATAGCAGACTATCTGTCATAATAATTCGGCTATTGTAACTAACATCCGAGGTTACCGTAACTACTTTGGGTAGCACGTAGTCGGGAAAATAATAGTTGATGTGTTTAAAAAGGAGGATTAGGTCATCCTTTTCTTCGGAGAAATCGGTAAAAGTGGCATCTACTTCGGATAAAAGCTCTACTTGAAGGCTATCTTGCAACTTAGCTACCCAAACGCTATCGGTATATTGCGCAGGAAATAAATAGGGATATCCTTTTTTTAGGATGGGAATATCCAAAGGTTCCGCCCTTGCAAATTCACGATCAAACCGGGCGATTTCTAGATCTATTTCAATTTTTTCAATTTCGTCCTCAACCTTATCGCTATCGTTACAGCCGATAAACCACCCGGAAATCACCAATATCATAAAAATCCACTTAGCGTTGTAAAGTAATTCCCTATACATTTTATATTTTACGGTCAAGGCGTTATTTTTAGCCTACAAAGTTAATCGATTTAGACAAAAAGAAAGGGTTATGCAAACAGAAAAGGTAACGGCACATATTGTAAACTGGCTCAGAGATTATGCCGGAAAGGCAAAAATGAAGGGATTCGTCGTAGGCATTTCAGGAGGTATCGATTCAGCGGTTACCTCCACCCTATGCGCTAAAACCGGTCTGGAACTGCTTGTTCTGGAAATGCCGATACACCAGGCCGAAAGTCAAGTAAGTCGGGCTTCTAGACATATTGAATGGCTACAGGAAACATTTGACAATTTAAAAAGAGTATCCATCGACCTCACCCCTGTATTTAATAGTCTCGTAAATGCCTTGCCGCCCGTAGAGAACGAAGAAGAGCGGTTTATGTCATTGGCCAATACCCGCGCAAGACTTCGTATGACAACACTGTATTATTTTGCGGCATTAGATTCGCTCTTGGTAGCCGGAACCGGAAATAAAGTAGAGGATTTTGGCGTAGGATTTTACACAAAATACGGCGATGGCGGGGTAGATTTGAGTCCGATTGCCGATCTGTTGAAAACCGAGGTGTACGAAATTGCAAGGTTTCTGAAAATTAACGACGAAATAATAAAGGCGGCTCCTACGGACGGACTCTGGGGCGACGATAGAACGGACGAGGATCAGATCGGAGCCTCATATCCCGAATTGGAATGGGCCATGCAGATGCAGGATGAAGGCAAAAACGAAACTGATTTTTCTGGCCGTGAAAAAGAAGTGTTCCATATCTTTAAAAACTACAATTCCGCTAACCGACATAAGATGATTCCGATACCTGTATGTGAGATTCCGGATGTGCTAAAATAGCAATTTGACCTAAAAGTGTGTAATCTAATCGAATAAAATCGCAAAAATGCTAGATTTTAGGAAAAAAAAATCACATTTGCTAAACGAATTAGATTTTAAAGCCTTACATTGCATGTCAGTATTTTTACACGTGCTAACCAGTGTTTTTTTATCTAGATAAAACTATCAAAAATGATTAAAGTATTAATTGCCGACAACCACCCCATCATACGTATGGGTGTTACCAAGGTTCTGGAAGACGCCAACGGCTTCGAAGTTATCCAAGCCGTAGCCACGACCTCCGAACTTTTCGAAAAACTGGAAAAAGTTAGCCCCGACGTTGTAATGTTGGAAATGGACATTCCCGAAATCAACGGTATTGCTACGTTACGGAAAATCAAAAAAGAATATCCCGAGATCAAAGTCCTAATGTATAGCGGACAATCAGAGGATGTTTACGCATTGAGCACAATCCGGGCCGGTGCTTTTGGTTATCTCTCGAAAGCTTCCGACATCGATTACATTATCTCGGCCGTAAGAAAAGTTAGCGAAGGCAACATGTTCATCACAAACGAACTTGCGCAACGCTTGGCTTTTGACGAAGGTACACAGAAACCAAGAAGGTTCTTTAGAAAGCTTTCCACCCGCGAGGTAGAAGTATTGAAATTGTTGGCCAGTGGCAAGCGCAATAAAGATGTTGCCATCGGACTGAATCTCAACGAAAAAACCGTTAGTACCTACAAAGCGCGCCTAATGAAAAAGCTGAACGTTGATAATATGGTCGACCTATTGCAACAGGCAAAGGCATTGGAGCTTTACTAAAAAGGGTCCTTTAAAATTTAAACCCCAAAAAGTTTTCATAACATTTTGGGGTTTTTTCGTGTGAACTTTGCAACGGTGACTCCTGATAATCTTTTTTTTGAAACGAAACCTGACAGCGGTCTAGTGGGATTGTTTAGAAAATCCGAGAGATTCATTGCACTCAAGATAATTTCTTTAGGACAGCACCCGATTCAACTTTTTGTTCAATAGCTTGTTCAAGTAAAGGTAATTCATAATTTCTTCGAGGGTCTCACGGTGGTCGTCGGTGTTTTCTTGTGTGTTATTTTGTAGTGCCAGCATTCTTTTCTTGATCAGAAAACAGCGTAGCGTCAAAATGGTCTCGCTCACTAGTTGCGCCACCCCAGCTTCCTTTTCTTTCGGATAGATGTCTTTCCGCTCCCAGTTATGCAGTACATATTTTTCTTCCTCCATCAAAATAGAGGAAATTTCGGATACTAGCTCTTGATCTAAATCCGATAGAAAGGTGTTGATGGAAAAATCATCGCTCTCGTTAAGTGCTTCGATCAATTTGTAATATATACCTCTAAAATGTTCGTTGGCCAGTTCTATTTCATCTTCCTGAAGGTCTAAATATATTTTCTCGTATACCTTGGCTTCTAAAGACAGTGGTTCTAAAATTAAGTCGCCGGCCTCATTTTCCTTCAATACCAAATCTTCGAATTTTTGTTCCTCATTACCATATAGTAAGAGTAATTCTATGATTTTCCGTTCGAGTTCATACTGTACATCGACCTTTTCGATGGTAGTTTCGTTCTTGACCACATCGAAAGCTTTCTGCTCTTGTTTGGTATTCTTGGCGGAATCGGCTATCGATTTTTTACTGATCTGTGCCAATGTACTGAACAAAACCCCTTCGGAAACGTTCATAATCAGCGCACATTCCTGAATATAGATCTCGCGTTTGATCGCATCGGGAATTTTGGC
>NZ_JBGTHY010000398.1:0-4092 GCF_041745955.1 Pricia sp. | reverse complement strand
ACGATAACCCTCCCCGCCCAAACAGAATCCGCTCAAGCCTCCCCACAACTTTCCGAAACTTCACCCGGGAACGCAGGCATGTCCGCCGAACGCCTGGCTAAAATCGATGCCATGCTCGAGAAGGCGATAGCTGAAGACCAGGTACCGGGTGCTGTGGCCCTTATCGCCAGAAACGGCAAAATCATATTCCATAATGCCTATGGCATGGCGGACAATCAAGCCAAGAAGGAAATGACAAAGGATGCCATCTTCAGAATAGCTTCGCAGACGAAGGCCATTACCTCCACCGCCGTAATGATGCTCTGGGAGGAAGGAAAATTTCAATTGGACGACCCCATCTCAAAATACATTCCCGATTTCGGTGAGGCGCAAATTCTCGATACGTTCAACGAAACCGACTCCACCTACACCGTAAAACCGGCAAAAGACCAGATTACCGTCCGTGATTTGATAACCCATACCTCCGGATTGGGATACGGGGTCATCGACGGCGATGAACGGTTTCAAAAAATATACGCCAAAGCGGGCATTACCGACCTCTTTACGACCGAGGATATTACCATCGGGGAGAGCGTCAAGAAATTGGCGAAACTGCCCTTGCACCACAATCCCGGGGATGCCTATTCGTACAGTGAGGGGCTCGACGTGCTAGGCTATTTCGTCGAAAGGATTTCCGGCCTACCTTTCGATCAGTTTTTGAGAACCCGTATTTTTCAACCGCTCGGCATGAACGATACTTGGTTTTATCTTCCGAAGGAAAAACAGGATCGACTGGTAACGGTTCAACAGATCGAGGATGGAAAATGGAGGAAGTATTCCGAGACTTTTTACGATACCGACTACCCGATCAAGGGTGCCAAACGCTTTTTCTCAGGGGGTGCGGGTCTTTCAAGCACGGCAAAAGACTATGCGACCTTTTTGCAGATGTACCTCAATAACGGTGAACTGAACGGAAAACGAATCCTCGGCAGAACGACCGTACAGAGCATCATGGGCAACCAGACCGGTGACCTGTTCGGCGACGGACGTAAACATTATGGCCTGGCCTTCGGGGTAGTAAGCGAAAAAGGGCGGGATTCAGGCGGTATTGGCAGTACTGGTACCTTCGATTGGGGCGGCTATTTCAACACCCAGTACTTCGCGGATCCGAAAGAGCAGGTGATCGGTGTCTTGATGAAACAGACCCAAGGCGATGTTTCCGATGAAACGGGATGGAAGTTCAGGCAAATGGTGTTTGCGTCGATTGACGATTAGTTTTGTCAACCTCGATAAAGTTTTATTACATTTCTTAGATTCAAGTAATCAAATATGGTACCTGTTAGGGTAACGTAGACCAAATGGATGAAGGCTGTCCGAAAACCGGTAATCGTTTGCTAAATTGATTGAGAAGAAGACTTTCTAGGGGAATCTCATTGTGAGGATACCACCTCAATCACAAACCCCGCTCCAGCTCCGCAACTCGCGCCACGGTCTTTACCAATCGATGATGGTTCTTCACGAAGGGGTTTGTCCGGTCCCAAACATAGCCGGCCAAGACAGCACAGATCTGCGCCTTGATGACAGGGTTTTCGTTACTATCGAAAAAGATAGTCTGTAAATTTCCCGTGTACCATTCCTTTACATACGTCGAAAAAACCTTTACGCCTTCCTTCATATGCTTGGCGTAGTCGTTTTCCCAGTCGACGGATTCGCCGTTCAATTGTCGGGCTATCAATTTAGCGGCTACCAAAGAAGATTCGGTGGCAAAGGTCACGCCGGATGAAAATACGGGATCTAAGAATTCGGCGCTGTTTCCGGTCAGCACATAGCCTTCTCCGTAGAGCTGTTTGACCGATTTGGCGATGTTCTTGATCATTTTAGGCTCGAACTCGTAATCGATACCATCAAAACGGTCGAAATAGTAGTCCGACAATTTCATCATTTCCTGAAGTTTTTGACTGTTGTCGCCCTTGAACGATTCTAGATAATCGGTGGGGCCGACGTAGCCTATACTGGTATATCCGTTGGAAAAGGGAATGACCCAAAGCCAGGTTTCGCGGCTTACGATATCGAAGGTAATGATGGTACCTTCCCGCCCTTCCGGACGCTTTATATCTTTGACATGGGTAAAGATGGAGGAATGTTTGGGGATTTCCGAAGGCTTGTCCAGATTCAACAAACGCGGTAGTACCCTTCCGTGGCCGCTGGAATCGACAATATATTTGGCGGAAACGGTTGAAAGTTGTCCATCGGCATCCTTAATAGTTGTGTTTGAATCGCTTCCGTTGAATTCAACGGCAACGACTTCCTGTTCAAAAGCGATGTCTACGCCCCATCCCCTTAAAGTATCCGTGAGGGTCTTATCGAAATCGGCACGTGGCACTTGCCAGGTCCAATCCCATCCTTGCGTAAATTTTTTACTGAAATCAAAATTGCAGATTTTAGCGCCCCGCATAAAACGGGCACCTCCCTTGACCTCAAAATTCTGTTCCTTTAGGGCATCCAACAGTCCGACTTCCTCAAAATGGTCCATGCAGCGGGGCAAAAGACTTTCCCCGATAACGAATCTAGGAAACTTACTTTTTTCAACCACCTTGATCTTTAATCCCTGCCTATGAAGGTAGGCGGCGGATACCGCTCCCGAAGGCCCCGCACCGATAATCAGTACATCCACTTGTTCGCTTTTCATCTACTCATATTTTTTCGTAAAGTCCGCGGTATCTTATTGAAATTCAAAGTAAAAATACGATAATCATTGTGCAAATGTTATAAATTTGCATCTCAGAATCGCTATTTTTACCCCCCGATTAACGGAAACACGTATAGAAGCCTTTTGCGCTTCCACAGATTCAACCGACCGCAGATGCCAAAAATCAAGGGAAAATTAGGAATACAAGATTTTTATAAGACTATTTTTGAGGGACAACCGATTAGCGTTGACCCAAAAGTGATAGAAATCGTACAGAAAAGTTTCGATTTTTTGAAGGATTTCTCGAAGAACAAGGTCATCTATGGCGTAAACACGGGCTTTGGCCCTATGGCGCAATATAAAATCAAGGATTCAGAGACGATTCAACTGCAGTACAACCTCATCCGAAGCCATGCTTCCGGCTCGGGAAACCCCATTCCCCCGAAATACGTAAAAGCCGCTATGTTGGCGCGGTTGAACACCCTTAGCTTGGGCAATTCGGGCGTACATACCTCGGTTATCACGACCATGACCGCCTTGATCAACAAAGACATCACGCCGTTGATCTATGAGCATGGCGGCGTAGGAGCTAGTGGCGATTTGGTGCAACTGGCACATCTCGCCCTGGTATTGATCGGGGAAGGCGAAGTTTTTTTTAAGGGGAATAGAAGACCTACGCAAGAGGTATTTGAAGAGGAAGACATTCAACCCATATCCGTAAAATTGCGCGAAGGCTTAGGCCTTATCAACGGCACTTCAGTCATGACGGGTATCGGAATGGTGAACACCATTTACACCCGACGCTTGCTGGAATGGATGATCGCCTGCTCATCGGCCATCAACGAAATCATGCAGGCCTATGACGACCATCTTTCCGAGCACCTGAACCAGACCAAAAAACATAAGGGACAACGTGAAATCGCAAGGTCGATGCGCAGCCATTTAAAGGATAGTACCCTGACCCGAAAGCGCGAACATCATCTATACACCGATAATAACGGGGTCTCGGTCTTCGAGGAAAAAGTGCAGGAATACTACTCCATTCGCTGTGTGCCCCAAATTCTTGGGCCCATACTCGACACCTTGAACGAGGTCGAGCGCATTTTGATCGAAGAGGTCAATTCGGCCAACGACAACCCTATTGTCGATGTCGAACGAAAGAACGTATACCACGGCGGTAATTTTCATGGCGATTATGTATCCCTTGAAATGGACAAGCTAAAGATCGTCGTGACCAAAATGAGCATGCTCGCGGAAAGGCAATTGAACTATCTTTTAAACCATAAATTGAACGATATTCTTCCCCCTTTCGTAAATTTGGGTACTTTGGGACTCAATTTCGGCATGCAGGGCGTACAGTTCACGGCCACCTCGACCACGGCGGAAAACCAGATGCTCAGCAACCCGATGTACGTGCACAGCAT
>NZ_JBGTHY010000397.1:0-2057 GCF_041745955.1 Pricia sp. | reverse complement strand
GCGTCATATACGTGGGGCATTTGGCGATTGTTCCAAAGATGCTGATGGTTGTACACCTCGACCATGCCCGTACCGGTCAATTCCTTCATTTTCATTTCGGCGCGCGGCGGGGCATACCATGTTTCGGGGTTATAGGGGTCTTTTTCATCGAACTCCCAAAGAAAATCCGCCGTTGCCTGCGCTTGTTCCTTGGGCACGGCGTTTTTTACGACAATGTATCCGTTGTGCTTCCAGAATCTCCAATCGTCCTCGCTTAAGACACGCAAAGGTTCCCCGTTGCTTCGGTCGTTCAATTTTTGTTTGCTACTTGTCGCCGTTGATGGGTTTCCAGGAATTGCCTCATGGGCCTTGTTGGCCATCTCCGGTTTATATTTCGAATCCATAATGGTGCGTTTTAGATTCTTTTAAATTACGTAATTTCGTCGAATTTTAGTCCATTAAAATATCAGACTGTGCCTTTAGGATTAGTAAAATAGCCTTCAGGGGCAAACTTAGCCGAATAAATCCATTATCTTATTTGGTAAGGATGGCATCGGCCAAAAAGAAATGAACTATACGGTACTAGGCGTTGAAGAGGACGACAGTACCCCGTTCGAATGGGAGGCCACCTTACAAAAGCGAACGAGGCAACCGTCCAGGAATTATACCAAAAGCAAAAAAACGACATGGAAATCTTCACTTCGTTGAAACCGTGGACCATCGTACAGATGTGCGTTGCGGCCATCTGTATCTATTTGTATATCATGTTGATTACCCGGATTGCCGGTAAACGGACCTTCGCCAAGATGTCGAGCTTCGATTTTGCGGTGACCATCGCCATGGGGTCTATTTTAGCGGATGCCGTCAACAAACCGGTATCGAGTTTGATGCCGGCTTTTGTGTCGTTAGCGCTATTGGCTTTCCTGCAAGTGCTTTTCGCCAAAATGCTGTCGTCTTCGGACGGAGTGGAAAAATTGCTCACCAATACGCCGATTCTACTAATGAAAGATGGGGAAATCTTTGAGAAAAACCTAAAAAAGGCCTTGGTCAGCAGGGCCGATTTGATGGGAAAACTTCGGGAAGCCAACGTATTACAGCTTTCAGAAGTGAGAGCGGTCGTTTTTGAGACTACCGGTGATATATCCGTATTGCATACCACTGAAGATACTACAATCGATGCTGTTATTATGGAGGATGTTGGAAATTGATGTTGGAAATTAAGGTATGAAAGTGCCTACAAAACAACTTTCGCCCATAGCTCCTACGAAAAGCCACTTCCCTTTTATTTTAAGTAATTTTGTACTGAATCGTGAAATAGACCTGACAGATCTAAGGACCTTAACATGAAAAAACCAGAAAAATTCGCAGTAATCGGAGGCGGAAGCTGGGCTACTGCCATTGTTAAAATGCTCTGTGTCAATCAGGACAAAGTAGGTTGGTACATGCGGAATTCCGATGCGGTTGGGTTTATCAACATCCAAAAGCACAATCCGAATTACTTGACATCGGTCACCTTCGACACCAATAAACTCGATTTGACGGACGATATCAATGCCGCCGTTAGCAAAGCGGATATCTTGATCTTTGCCGTTCCATCGGCATTTCTGGGCGGGGAGCTCGAAAAACTGAGTGTTGACATAAAGGACAAAATCATTTTTTCAGCCATTAAAGGAATAGTTCCCGAATCGGGATTGATCGTCGGGAAGCATTTTCATAAGGAATACGGCATCCCCTATGAAAATATCGGTGTGATTACCGGACCTTGCCATGCCGAAGAAGTCGCCTTAGAACGCCTTTCGTACCTAACCATTGCCTGTGCGGACGCCGAAAAGGCCGAATATGTAGCCAAAAACCTCAACAGCGAGTATATCAAGACCAAGGTCACCAAAGACATTATCGGTGCCGAATATGCGGCCATGCTCAAGAACATTTACGCTATCGCAGCAGGCATAGCCCACGGTCTGGGCTATGGCGACAACTTTCAGGCCGTTCTGATGAGCAATGCCATTCGCGAAATGAAGCGCTTTACCAAACGTATCCATAAAATCGACCGGAATATCAACAATTCCGCTTATTTG
>NZ_JBGTHY010000396.1:0-3196 GCF_041745955.1 Pricia sp. | reverse complement strand
GAAGCAAAAATCGCCCCAGAGGTTTCCGCTTAGAAATCCAAACCCCGTACCCCCCCTAATATTTATAGAAATCGTCTATAATCGGTTTTACCCAAAGCGGTTCGGGTATTTACTCGTAGTATCCCATCAGTATATGGTGGGTAAAATTAGAGTCGCAAATTGGTAATCCTTTTCCGTTTCAATATTTTGATATATCTACCTGAGCTAGTCTTAATTAATCCTTATATCTATAAGAATCCATTGCACTAGTTATTTTAATGAAAAAACTAAAAGATCAAAAGAACATGAAAACTAAAAGCTTTAATAATCTCAAAGCAGTATTTGTAAACTGTACCCTGAAGAAATCTCCAAAAAAAAGCCATACAGATAATCTGTTTCAGGTATCTAAATCTATAATGGAGAAGGAAAACGTAACGGTTGAAGAGATTCGCCTGATAGACCACGAAGTAGCGACTGGAGTTCAACCGGATATGAAAGAACACGGCTGGGAAAAAGACGAATGGCCAGAACTTTTTGAAAAAATATTTTCTGCGGACATCTTAATTGTGGGAACTCCAATATGGTTGGGTGAGAAATCATCCATAGCACAAAAACTCATTGAACGTTTATATGCAATGAGTGGAATGACCAATGATAAAGGACAATATCTTTTTTATGGAAAAGTAGGCGGCACCATCATTACCGGTAACGAAGATGGTGTAAAACATTGTGCGATGGGTATTTTATATGCTTTGCAGCACATAGGTTATTCTATCCCACCTCAAGCAGACGCAGGGTGGATTGGAGAGGTTGGCCCAGGGCCCAGTTATGGCGATACAGAATGGAAAGGGAAGAAACTTTCCCCACCTCTGGGTACTGATTCAGATTTTACAAATCGGAATACCACGTTCATGACCTATAACTTGCTTCATTTAGCAGCAACACTTAAAAAGCAAGATGGCTATCCAAGTTATGGAAATTCCAGAGAGGAATGGGATGACGGTACACGATGGGAATTTGAAAACCCGGAATACAGATAAGAATATTTTGATTTTTTATACTGTACTAACCAACTTGGCTTTTGCCGAACGCTCGATGGAAATTGCAATTCCTCAAATGAAACAATTAGGAAATATTATGTCAATTTATAAAAATACCATCTAAATGAAAAATCGATTTTTGAACATTCAAGATCAGTTACAGAAAGTAAGCTCAAAAATGCTATTGATGATGCTAATTCTATGTCAGAATTGACCATCAAAGATGTAAAGACAACATTAGAAGAATACAATGATGTTTATTGGAACCCGACCTACCACCAGATATCAAAACTTATTGATATGACAGCGCGACAAAATCCTATATAATATGTATTACATAAATCGGTTAGAAGATTTAAGATATTTCAAAAACCACCACTATGTTCAGCATTATCATTCCGACCTATAATGAAGCTGACCGGATTGCACAGACCATAAGCGAGATATATGTGGCCAATCGCAATCATGAAACAGAAATTATTGTGGTAGACGGCGGCAGTACCGATGGTACTATAAATATTGCGAATCACTGCGGGGCCGCTGTGGTACAAAGCAAACGCAAAGGCCGTGCAGCTCAAATGAATATGGGCGCATCGGCTGCGAAATACGAAATCCTTTATTTTTTGCACGCCGACAGCATTCCTCCCCATAATTTCACATCAGCGATTTTTAATGCCTGTAACGATGGTGCAAAAAGCGGATGCTTCCGACTGCAGTTTGATTCTGATCACTGGTTCCTGAAAGCCAATGCGTGGTTCACCCGGTTTAATGTGAATGCCATTCGTTTTGGCGACCAAAGCTTGTTTGTTACAAAAGAAATATTTCAAAAAGTGAGCGGTTTTCGTGAAGATTTGCTGATAATGGAAGACCAGGAAATCATCAGCCGCCTGAAAAAGTTCGGAAAATTTGAAGTGATTGATGATTACGTTACCACTTCAGCGCAAAAATACCGAGACAACGGCGTCTATCGGATGCAGGGCATTTTTTTTCTGATTTGGGGTCTCTATTATCTCGGTTATTCGCAGGGCGAATTAATACAGCTTCATCGAAAACTGATTAAAAACCATAAACTATATTATAAATCGCTCTAAAGAAGTAAAAAAGAAAACTTAAACTGACAACAACATGAGTAGTAAAATGTATGATATAATAGTAATCGGTGCCGGTTCGGCAGGGTTAAGCGTTGGTCTGACCATGAATACGCTTGGTTTTAAAGTCTTGATGATTGCAAAAACGGATCACGAAATTGGCGGGGAATGCCTCAATGATGGCTGTGTTCCAAGCAAGGCTTTGATTCATGTTGCAAAAATACTCCGGCAGGCAAAAAAGGCGGAGGCGTTCGGATTGCATCTCACCGGAAAAACAGACCTGAAAAAAGTCATGGACTACGTCACGCAAAGACAGGAAATTATCCGCAAACATGAAAATGCCACGGAGCTGTGCGAACAAGGAATCGATATCGCATTGGGCGAAGCAAAATTCACGGGTAAAAAAGAAGTAACGGTCAATAACATTAAATACAAGGGAAAGAATATCGTCATCGCAACTGGATCAAAATCCCGGAAATTAGATATCCCTGGCGTAAAAGACGTAAACTATTACACCAACAGCACTGTTTTTTCAATTGAACATTTACCTAAAAATCTCTTGTTCATCGGTGGCGGTCCCATCGGAATCGAATTAGCGCAAGCATTTAATAGTCTCGGTTCAAAAGTCACTGTCGTGCAACACGGCAATACAATCTTAGAGCATGATGATCCACAGGTTACTTCGGTTCTTTTACAGCAACTCAGACAGGAGGGAATCGAAATCTTGCTCAACGCCGAAGTGGAGCGTTTCACATCGGCTGAAACGGCCAATCTAAAATTGAAAGATGGGGTAAGCAGAAACGTGAATTTTGATGCTGTTTTTGTCGGCATCGGACGTGAATTGCCTTTAGATGCCCTGCAATTGCAAAATGCGGGAATCGATATTAAAGACGGAAAAATCGTTACCGATAAATACCTGCAGACCACTAACAAAAATGTTTATGTATGCGGTGATGTCGCCGGTGATTTGATGTTTTCCCATGCGGCTGAATTTCATGCGCGGATTCTGGTTAACAACTTTCTTTCCCCATTCAAAAAGAAATTGAGCAACGAGCATATGTCGTGGGTCACATTCACCGATCCTGAAAT
>NZ_JBGTHY010000395.1:0-2534 GCF_041745955.1 Pricia sp. | reverse complement strand
CCAGGTTGACCACAAATCTACCACCGTTCGCCGTCTGGCCCGGCGCCACTTCGGCCGCATCGGCATCCGTGGTCTGCACGCTAAAGGTACCGACATCGTTATCCGCGATGGTAATCGTCCGATTGTCGGTTCCGAGTTGATTTACCACAAAACCACCGCCACGACCACCTGATGCTGATGGGGCCTGCAAGGTCAATAGCACCGTTTCATCGTTTTCGACGATATCATCATCAACAGGTGTTATACTGATAATGTTTGGTTGAGGGGGTCCCGCGGGGAAAGTCAAGGTACCTATTTGCCCCCCGACCGTATAATCGGTAGTTGCGGCCGTACCCTCAAGTAAATAAGGCAATGACACCGTAACCCCCGGCGCAACTTCTTTGTCCAGATTTACCGTAAAGCTACCTGCTGCGGATCCCTGTTCTGCCGCCGCGGCAACTGTCGATACCGTAAAGATCCCATCATTATCGGCAAGGTTTAGCGTAACCGTATTTTGGGTCGGACTGATAAAACCAAAATTGACAGTTTCCAATGTAATCACGATTGTTTCCAATCCCTCAACAAGACTATCATCGATTATAGAGATTATATCGTTAGTCGATATAGTAGCTGAAGGTTGCGCCTGAGACAGTACAACCGAGTTATTATTGGGGGCTGCAGGAGCTATAAAGGTATAGTCAAGACCCGATTCGGTCGTGCCACCAATCGAATAGGTAACCGTTGAATTAAAAGCGTTATTGGGCGGTGTACGGGTTATGGTAAAACTTGCCGGATTCCCTGGTCCTTCGTCAGCTTCAGTATCCCCGGAAGTAATCGAAATTTCCTGGGCATTTGCACAAAAACCTGCAAACAACGAAAGAAAAAACACGCACCCCTTTAAACGAAGTGCAGAATTCCCGAAAAATGCAAAGTGTTCTCTTTTCAATTTCATAAACTGTCCGATGAATCCATATCAATTCAATACACAGCAAGGCAAGCGCGGTTAAGGGGAAATGGATGTCAATATTACTAAAAAATTCATCCACAAACCTCAAATCTAGGCTTAAATCGGGGTTTTTATAGATGAACTACCTTTATATACGCAGAAAGGTCAGTCAGGGATTTCGGCCGAACGAACTTCTACATCCGAGGCTATTTTTTTCACCAAGCCCTGTAAAACCTTACCCGGTCCGACTTCTATGAACAAATTGGCGCCATCGTTTACCATGTTTCGCACACTCTGCGTCCATTTTACAGGTGCCGTAAGTTGAGAAATTAGGTTTTTCTTGATTTGGTTGGAATCACTTACCGCAAGGGTAGTAACATTCTGATAAATGGGACATAGAGCCTTGCCAAAGACCGTGTTTTCAATGGCCGATGCAAGTTCTTCGCGCGCCGGTTCCATCAAAGGGGAATGAAAAGCCCCGCCTACTGGTAGAACCAGTGCCCTGCGCGCGCCGGCTTCCTTCATTTTTTCACAGGCCGTAGCAATGGCTTCCACCTCACCGGAAATCACCAATTGACCGGGACAGTTATAGTTGGCCGCCACAACGATACCGGGTGTTTCTTCGCAGATCCTTTCCACTACATCATCCTCCAATCCCAAGACCGCCGCCATCGTGCTGGGCTTCAATTCACAAGCTTTCTGCATGGCCATCGCCCGTTTGGAAACCAGTTTTAGACCATCCTCAAAATTCAACGTGCCATTGGCGACAAGGGCAGAAAATTCCCCCAACGAATGGCCCGCAACACAATCGGGCCGGAATCCATCGCCCAAAATCTTACCTAAAATGACGGAATGTAAAAAGATAGCGGGTTGGGTGACTTTGGTCTGCTTCAAATCCTCGGGCGTACCCGCGAACATGGTATCGGTAATCGGAAAGCCCAAGATTTCGTTCGCGCTCTCAAAAAGCTCCCGTGCCACAGGATATTTCTCGTATAGATCGAGACCCATACCAACAAACTGGGCGCCTTGCCCAGGGAAAATATATGCGTTCATGTTGTGTTTTTTTAGAAGTTTTCAAATTTAGGAAAATAAAGTTCAAGCGCAAGTTCAAGTGTCAAGTTCAAACGCAAGTTCAAACGACAGTTTCTTGCCTAGACATTCTGGCAGCCCGTAGCAAAAATTCAAGGTCCAATACCGCCTGGCGGCGGGTTCTTAATATTGTTTACTTCTCTTCTTTGAACCAGCCGGAGTACATAACGTAGTTGTTCGCAATACGATCGATTTCGCCCGAACTGAGCTCGGTACTGATGTCCTTTATTTTTTTGGCGGGCATGCCGGCGAAGATACTTCCCGAGGCTACTCGGGTGCCTTTGGTGACGACCGCTCCCGCCGCGATAATGCTGTTGCTTTCGATAACGCAATCGTCCATTACGATACTGCCCATGCCGATCAGTACGTTATCTTGAATGGTACAGCCGTGAACGATTGCGTTATGGCCGATGGAGACCTTGTTTCCAATATTCGTCGGGGATTTTTGATAGGTACAATGGATAACGGCGCCATCTTGCACATTGACCTTGTCACCCATCTTTATATAATGGACATCACC
>NZ_JBGTHY010000394.1:0-2226 GCF_041745955.1 Pricia sp. | reverse complement strand
GCCGACGAATGGCGGCTGGGCAGTTTTTTCACCCGCGGCGCCAACACCTACGTAGGCGACAAAGGCGGAAGCATCGGATCGCCATTGGGATTAATGAAATTCTTGGTCCAACTTGAACAGGGCAAAGTAGTCGATGAACAGAGCAGCCTGGAGATGAAGCGCCTGATGTACATGACCGACCGCCGCATCCGCTATGCACAAGCCCCCGCCTTGAAGGAGGCCGCCGTATATTTCAAATCCGGCAGTCTCTACAAATGTGACCGCAGTAAAGGCGAAGCTTGCGAAAAATACATGGGCAATGTCACGAATTTCATGAACTCCGTCGCCATTGTAGAACATCCGAACAATTGCACCTATATGGTCGTGCTGATGACCAACGTGCTCCGAAAAAATTCCGCCAGTGACCATATGTATTTGGCAGGGAATATCGATAAGCTGATTCGGAAGGAGTAAAAGTTTATGGGTTTTCCAGTCCAACCTCTAAACCCCTTCAACTTCCTCCAAGAATCCCCTTCCAAGCCTCTTTCGCAAAAGTCCGTAGTTTAAGGTCATCGTTTTTAATAAATTTCATGACGAGCGGCACATATTTCTCATCCTTTTGATGCTTTATCAAATACAGCACGGCCAGTTTGAGCTTAAGGTCGTTGCCATTGAGCAAGAGTTCAAAACACTCCATTTCTGTGGGTACTTTGTGTTTGATCTTTTGTAGAACTTCATCGGAAGAAGTATCCAGCGCTAATTCTTCGATGATAGGCAAAAGGGTGCGTTTCAGGTCTCCCGTAAGCAGATTGTCCAAAAATTCGATGGCGTTGGTTCGGGCTTCCTGTTTGTCGCTCAACAGGCCTTCATAGGCGATTTCGACGTCCTTTTGGGGGTAACGCAGTCCCAGTAATTTGAAGATGCGTTCCAGACCGGCATCCAGTCGGCGCTCCAGTAATTCCAACAGACTGGTGCGGGCGTCCCGTTCTTCTTCGCTAATTTCTTTTTTGGCTTTTGTCCGATTTCTATAGGATATGATGATCTGGGTATGCATGGCCGAAAGCGTCCGGTGGTGCAGTTTGCATTCCTCATAGATCAAGGCGACCACCCTGTATTTGTCGAATTTAAGTTCGGTATGGTTTTTTCGGATTTCGCTTAAAGCACGTATACTTTCCAACCGGATGGACAGATCGCTATCTTCCATCAAGAGAAAAAGGCATCTCACGGTTTCCTGGGAAGGAAAGTTTTGTAGCGTAGCAGGAATAAAACGGCAGGTTTCAAGGGATACCAGTCTTTCTACCGCTATGTTGGTCAATAAGGGCACCATGGTCCCCCCATACCCCACTAAGGCTTCGACAACCTGTTTCCGGAATTTTTTCTGCGGCAAAAATGGAATCAAATCGGGAATAAAGCTATCATCTTTGGCAAGGCCCGCAGCATAAATGGCAGCTTCCAAGATTTCGGGATTTCCATCCTCGAAATACGCGGTAATAAAAGAAAAATGGACAGGAATATTGGCCGCCCCGATGGTTTTTAAAAGGGACTTCAAGGTAGCGGTATTCTCTTTTCCATCGGATATTGCATTGATTTGGTGTTGGATGCGATTATGAAGACCGTATGCACTTTTTAGGATTTCGTTGTTTCTCGATTCCCTAGCGAGGCAGTACAGTGCGGCATTGGAAATACGGTTGTTCTCGTTATCCAGATATCGGTCGTAAACCAGTGAACTGTCCTTCTCGGCATGCAATAACAGGTATTCCAAAGTAGCCAGGGTTAGGGCTTCGTCATCGGTATGTAAAAGTTGGTTGACATTGGATACCATTGTCCTGGGATTCAAAAAATAAAGGTTCTGGATGGCCGCCGTTCTTACTTTTGTTGAAGGATGTTCCAATAGCAGCTCCACATCCTTTTCAAAACGCTTATCATTGATTTCCATCAATTTACCTAACATAAAAAGAATCTGTTCCTCCGAACCGGTCCGAAAAACATTTCGCATGCCTTTCACGACCGATACTTTTTTTGCCATCGGTTTTGCAGATCGTTCATTGCGTTCGGTTAGTGCTTCCAAATTACTCCGAAAGGTCTTATAATATTCCTTGCGTACCTGAAGGATAAAAAATACCCATACCCCGACCAATATTAAGATAATAGCAGCAATATAATAGGATGGCAAATCAAGGCCTTTCACAACAAAAATCAGCAAGAAACCGGCAATTCCGGTGGCAATACTATCCACTACCACATCTA
>NZ_JBGTHY010000393.1:0-4234 GCF_041745955.1 Pricia sp. | reverse complement strand
GTTTTGAGGATGTACACCAATTTCGGTATAGGGCACTTCAGGCGTCGAGCCCAGCCACATATCGAAATTCAAATTGGAAGGTACAGGCATTTCAGGCGCTTCGGGACCTGCAGGATCACCGGGAAGTCCGATTTTCACCGTATGCACTTTTCCGATGCGGCCATTGCGCACCAACTCGGCCGCCCGCCTAAACTGTTCCATCGCCCTTTGCTGGGTCCCGACTTGCAAAATAACCCCTGTGTCTTGAACTACTTTTCGTAGCTGCTGGCCTTCCTTTACCGTTAGTGAAGTCGGTTTTTGGAGATAAATATCCTTACCGGACAAGGCAGCCTCAAGGGCAGGCTGGGAATGCCAATGATCAGGTGTGCTGATTATAACGGCATCAACATCCTTGTTCGAGAGCATTTCATGGTAATCGCCGTAAATCTTTGTATCCATGTACTTCTCCTTGCCGGTCTTCTTTTTGTAAAAAGAATCTACCAAGGTCTTGGCATCAGAAGCCCTTTTTGAATCTAGGTCACATACGGCCATGATCCTTGCCTGATCGAATCGTATAGTGTCCGCCAAATCATGATCACGGGCGATGCGACCACAACCGATCTGGCCGATATTGATTTTGTTACTTGGCGCGTCCTTGCCGAAAACGCTAGCAGGTACGATGGAGGGAAAACCGACCATAGCGGCAGTGCTTAAGGCAGTTCTGTTGATAAATTTTCTTCGTTGCATACCTTTTGATTTGATTTTTAATTTTGGATGGGCTGAATTTCGGGAGGATGCGCAAATGATTGCCAATAGGCTTCTGCCTCCTCGGCGTTCAATTCTCCATCAAAAACGACCATTCTATACTTCAGTTCATACTCTTTATTCGGTTCGATTTGCCATTCCTCATGCCGGATGGGACAGAACTCGAAAAACATATCGCCCCGTCCACCGTTGGCGTCAACGGGCCAGACGCGCATGGGCTCGGGGTGCATCCGATTTTCGGGATGGCTCATAAACAGGATACCGCTCGTGCCTTCGCCATCGGCAGATGCGCCACTTACGATACACCATCGGGCATTGGTTCCGTCGGCGGTCAACCTTTCGTCACCTTCTGAGGTGAGCACCTTACAATTATCGGCCTTCCAGCGTTCGGTAAAGCGCATTCCGATACCGCCACCATAGCGATAGGCCTCAAAAAGGATGCCCTCTTTTAAGGGGGAGCTGAAACTGCTATTGTAATCGAACATATAGCGATCGTCTCTGTTCAGGTCCCATAGTTTCACCTCTAGATTTTCGTTCAGGGCAACCTGAGGCTCTTCTTGGGTCAACAGGTCGATATGCTCTTGGGCGGCTGTAAAAGAGGCGAATATTTCCCCGTTATTTTTGTCCTTGAATTCCTTGAAAAGCACGGTACCCTTGCGGTCGCCCAAGTTCCAAAAATCGACCTGTTGGCTATCGATCTGGGTATGTGTCCACGGCCCCCAAATACCGTAATGGTGGTAATGGTCGGGCGGTTGAATCCGGGACAACGTATCGCCCTTGGACGTAATGACCGGATGGATATATCCCGATTTTTTATATACGGAATCCACACCTTCTGGTGGATAGGTCATCTCATATCGATATGAAAGCACCGGTGTATCGCGATAGGTCAACTCTAGGTTGCCATTATCTTCACGTTCAGAGATTACATCGTCCATTTTTTCGTCTGGCAAGCCATTTTCTATACGATACAGGCCGGCCGCTTCCGGATCGGGTACGAACCATAACATGTTTTTATCGCTATCCATTTGAAAAGGAACCTGCTGCCCCTTTCCATCGTTCTCCTGTATCAAGAGAATGGGCTTTTCAGCGGCAATAGTAGCCCCTTTAATTTCCTTAAGATTTACGCTCAATGGCTGCGAAATAAAAATTCCGTCGTCCTTGATTACCTGAAAGCGATACGCCACTTTTTTTTCTGAACATGAAACCGAAGTTATTAGGTAAAGGAATAAAAAAACAATTCGCATAAAGCTATTTTTAGGACAACGGAATTTAAGAAAAAAACTAACTCAAACAAACTAACTCAATGCGTTTAACTACCTGAATCTTCTTCGGGCTCCGGAATTGTTGTTAGGGGAGCAATGTTATTCTGAAAACCAGGATACCCCTCATTCTGATTGATTCTATCTTGGGTGTTCGCGTTGACCGCGGCAGAAGGCACCGGCCACAATACATGATACGGGCTCATAGTGTATGCGACACCGAATATGGTTCTTAGACCAGCCACATTATAGAAATCGGTGACGTCCATTATTCGATCGAACCAAAAGTTGTCTTGCGAGAAATTATCCAAATTGTAGGATTTTCCATTGTATGCGGTGCGCCCGGTTCTGGCGAAAATATAGGCGATACGGGTCAGTTCTGTTTTACGACTTTCTTCATAGTATAATTCCCTGGCCCTTTCATCTAAAATGATATCCATGTTCACACTTCCGGCATCGATAGGGTCTGCCTCGGCCCTTTCTCTTACCGCATTGATATCGGCTGCCGCCATAGCATTATTATTGTTCCAAAAATGAGCTTCGGCCCTTAGCAAATAGGTCTCTGCCAATCGGTAAATATACCAGTCACCAAATCCTCCTTGAGGTCTTGTTCGTGTAGGGTCTGGCACCAAGAATTTATACTGTGGAAAACCGTACCAGTTTCTTATCGTATCTGAACACAAGGGAGTACCGTCCGGTAAATAAAGTTCTAGATTTTTTCCATAAAAAGAATTGCCCGCCTCCTGCAAACTAGGGGCATTATAAACCAAATCTTCCATATCAAACCAATTTCCAAGCTTGTGACGCTGATCATTGTTCGCATCTTCCCATATTTCTATAGTACTATAGTTAGTACCCCTATTTCTTCCAATACCTCTTCCTATAGAGGTAACTTGATTTATCTCCGCATCCGGAGAATCAGACATTCCATTTTGCCCATCGGGGGTATTGATGAAACGCCACCACAAGGGTACGGCCTGCCTTTGCACGCTGGTACCGACACCAGTAGATCCTTGATTTTCAAATTCTAACCTATCAATGGCAACTAAAATTCCCTCTGTGTTACCGGGGATACTTTTGTTTTCTACTCTATGTAGATCCCAAGTGACATCTTTGGTTTCGTCTCCCGCGTTAATACCGAATCGATTTGTCATCAAACTATATTGCCCGCCATCAATGACCTGCGATGCGGTTTCTATAGCATCTTCGAAATCGCCCAAAGCAAGGTTTACCTTGGTTAATAAATGTAGTACGGCACCCCTTGACACCTCACCGCCCAAGGCCACCTCGTTTACCATGGGTACCGCCATATTCAAATCCTCTTGAATTTTTCTAAGAATAACGTCCCGTTCCGTGGATACAAAATCCAATTTCGGACCCTTTACCTCCTCCAGTAGAAAAGGTATATCACCAAACTGGTGGGTTAACCTATAATATCGATAGGCACGATGAAAAAGCGCTCGCCCTAGAATATCATTTTTCTGTTCTTCACTATCAAATTCGGCATCGTCTAGTCTTCCGATGACCGTATTGGCAAATTTAATACCCTCATAAAATTCTTCCCAAAACCAATTGATTCTATTAGTATCAGCGCTGTTATTATTGGCATCTGGGAGGATTTGAGTATTCAGATCCTGCGCAGGCCCAGCTTTATCGGTCGTACCTTCTACGGCGACTTCCGAGAATAAATTTTCGGTGATCATCGGAGCCCCATCACCATAAAATTCACCCCGAAGATTGGATAATGCCTGTGAAAGAACTGCATTCAGACCTTCCGGCGTATTGAGTGCATTATTGGGCGTAAAAAATGATTTGGGTTCTTGCTCTAAATAGTCTTTCGTACAGGACAAAGGAACCAGCGCGATGAGTAGTATGCAGATACCCCATCTTTTAACATATGTTTTCATGATATTTTTCATTCTTCTATCTTTTTGTAATTTATTAAAGACTTATATCTATGCCCACGGTGAGAAATCTTGGGGTCGGCTCCCTACCATTTCCGTCAAATAGTCCTGTGGTAGCATTTCTAGAGGCCCCGTTCACATTTGAACCTTCCGGATCGTAAAGATCCCAATCCGGTGCAAAAACGGCCACATTTCTTACGTTGGCGTATATACGTGCGCTATTTATGGATAATTTAGAAGTTATTGACTCTGGCAACCTATACGCTAGCGTAATGTTGCTCAGCCGAACAAAAGAACTATTTCTGTAAATATTGAAAGCGGCGG
>NZ_JBGTHY010000392.1:0-4141 GCF_041745955.1 Pricia sp. | reverse complement strand
GTCGGATTCCTAAAAATAGGGATGGTCGTGAATAGAATTCAATCCACCGAGCCAAAATTTAGATGGTTACCTAACCCTTATCTAATTGTCCGATTTTTCGTTGCAAGTCCACCGAATGGAAGTACATTTAAACGGCCGTTTATCTGAACTATTTCCGATTTCAACGTTCATTGATCTTAAAAAGTTTAAATTGCCGTACTAAATTAGTAGTTGCTATTTTTACGTTTATTTAAACTTTCGAACCATGATTTTCGGATACGCAAGGGTGAGCACCTCGGACCAGAATGTGAAAAAGCCTTGCCAAACTTTGGGACTTCGCCAGGGAAGGTGACACAATTGTGGTATGGAAACTGGACCGGCTGGCACGGAGCCTTATCCATTTCACCAAGCTCATGAACGAACTCGAGGAAAAGGGCGTCAGGTTCAAGAGCATTACTGAACCGTTTATTGACACGACAAAGGAATCTTCCCAATCAAAATTTTTGGTCAATATGTTCGCGGCACTGGCACAATTGGAACGGGACATTATTATCGAGCGTACCAAGGCCGGTCTCGAGTCCGCCCGTCTCAGGGGAAGGGTCTTGGGCGCCCCTAAGGGACTGAGCAAAAAAAACCAGCAGAAGGCCGTACTTTGCGAGGAGTATTTCAAGGAGGGAAGGATGACCGTGACCGAAATCTGTGAAAGGCTGGAAATTTCAAGGGCCACCTACTACAAGTATTTACGGATCAGGGGCCTTCAAGGGAAACTAAGGCCTTACGGCGGTGGGAAATGATTTCCGCAAGCGTGTTGCGGATTTTTGATGACCGACCCAGGTCCAGTCTATGTAAAATTCCAATTTAGAGATATCGAACATGAAAGAAGTCGGCGATAAGGAACATCAGGATCTATTCGAAAGAATAAGTGGGATCCTCAATATGGCAAGACAGCTGGTCGTACAGACCGTCAACCATACAATGGTCTATGGTTATTTTGAGATCGGGAGGGCCATTGTCGAGGGACGGCAACATGGGGGCGAAAGAGCGTCTTACGGTAAATCCGTGCTGAAACGGGTTTCCGCGGAACTTACGGCGCGTTTTGGGAGGGGCTTCTCGGTCGATAACCTCGAAAGAATGAGAAAATTCTATCTTACATACCCGGACAGGATTTCCGCAACACCCTTGCGGAAATTAGGAAAGAAGGGAAATCTGCCCATGGACTTCCCTTTGAGCTGGAGCCATTACCTCAAGCTCATGCAGATCGATGACAACGATGAACGTAGGTTCTACGAACTGGAATCCACGACGAACAACTGGAGCCTGAAGGAACTTAAAAGGCAGTCCGATTCCGCACTGTACCATAGATTGGCACTCAGCCGGGACAAAAAGGGGGTCGCGGAACTGTCGAAGAAGGGACAGGTAGTGGTGAAGCCCGAAGATTCGATAAAAGACCCCTATATATTGGAATTCCTGGGTCTGCCCGAGCATTCAAGATACTCGGAATCCGATATGGAACAGGGACTGATAGATAAGCTGGAACATTTTTTATTGGAGCTGGGAAAAGGTTTTACCTTCGTATCGCGGCAGGAGAGAATTTCGTTCGACGAAAGACACTTTAGGATAGATCTGGTCTTTTACAACAGGATCCTTCGATCCTTTGTTTTGATAGACCTCAAAATTGGGGACGTAAAGCACCAAGACCTAGGGCAAATGCAGATGTACGTAAATTATTACGACAGGAAGGTGCGGTTGCCGGAAGAAAACAAAACAGTGGGTATTGTGCTCGGGCGCTCTAAAAGTACTACCCTTGTGGAATTTACCTTGCCGGAGGACAACAAACAGATATTCGCAAGCAAGTATCAAATGGTCTTGCCCAGTAAGAAGGCACTCAAAAAATTGATCGAGGCAAAAGATGAGTAGTCCAAAAGCAATGTGGGCGGGAAATTTATATATTTTAATTGTGTCACCGGTGGTGACACAATTAAGTTAAAAAAAAAGGAAAATTATGAGCCATAGTATTACAGCAAGTCAGGGTGGTGATGTTATTGCCAGAATATCAATTGCGGCATCAGATAGAATAAAGGCGAACCTGCTTTACCGGTCATTAAATGCTAGTCAGTTTGATTCAGGTGTTTCAGGTTCAGGTAAAACAAAAATTTTTCTATATGATGATATTATAAAAGCGAAAGCAGCTCTTAATTATTATAGCAAGGAGTCTGTTGATGTGATATCAGATTTCGAAAAAGACCATCTTAGTGAGCAATTTTTAGGAGACGTAATTCAATTAATTTTAGGTAAAAGCTCGAAAATATTTAGTGAAGATGTTTCAGAATCAGCAAAAGATCATGCTGTGAAGGAGGTAGCAAAGTATCTGGATAAAATTTTGACTAATTGTAAAGAGGATAAGATTTTAGTTTATTTTGGATGATGATAAAATCTCAATTTACACAGTTTAGAGGTTATTGTAGTCCTATGGCAAAGTTCAAATGAACCAAACATTTAAAATGGAAATAAGCGACCGGTGCGCATACTCAATTGTTTTGTGTAAGCTAAAAAAAACCGTGCATCAATGAAGAAATTCGAAAAATTGATACTTTCAGTTTTATTATTGGGTGTTACTTCTTGCAACCAAGAAACAAAAAAAATCGAAAACATAGAAACTGGTCGAATTGCTGATAATGGAATTCAAGTCGGTCAATTTGAGACAATACATTCAGATATTTTAAATCAAGATAGAGAACTTGTTATTTATCTGCCGGAAAGTGCTAAAGACCCGAATCGAAAAAGAAAACAATATCCAGTAGTTTATCTATTAGATGCGGAATACAATTTTTTGGCATTTGTTGCTATGTTAAGACAGTACAGCGAACTGAACGAAACCAAGATCCTGCCTGAAATGATCGTTGTAGGTGTTGAAAATATGGATAATAACAGCAGACATATGGATTTTTCACCGACGACGGAGGGAAAGCCCGAACAATATGGCGGAGGAAACAAGTTTTTGGAATTTATGCGATCGGAGCTTTTTCCATACATCGAGCAAAATTATCCAGGTGCGCAAAATAGAACCATCGTCGGACATTCATTCGGTGGTCTGGTGGTTATGAACGCGCTGACGAAACTTCAAGAAATGTTCGCCAACTATTTGTTGATAGACGGCAGTTTATATTTTGACGACGAATTATTTCTTAACAATCCCGATTACGGTTTAAAAGGTAAAAATCTGAAAAACAAAAATCTTTTTATCGGAATCGCAAATACTGCAACTTACGGAAGTGATTTGAACAGTATAAAAAAAGATACAATTCGTGCAAATATATATGTTCGCCATTCACTTAAACTGGTTGACCAAATAAAAAATTCGGGTTCGGATTTAAATATGGAATGGAAATACTACGAAAATGATACTCACGGAAGTACCGTATACTTATCCCAAATGGACGGCTTTCGATTTTTTTATTCTTGGTTCGAGTTCAAAGACGAACACAAATACAGAGGTAGAGGTTTTATCCCGAAGACTATTGATGACCATTTCGCGAACTTGACCAAATCACACTTCGAACTTGTCTCCCAAAAATTAGGTTATGATTTTAAACCGGACGAACAATGGGTAAGCGATAATGCAAACATGCTTCTTAATTATCATAAACTTCCAACACAAGCACTTGAAAACTATGAGCTAAATCAAGAGTATTACCCAAATAGTCCAAAAGTCTATAAAAATTTGGCCGACTTTTATTTATCTCAAAAAGATACCATATCAGCAAAGAAATATTACATCAAAACTCTGGAATTAGATGATAATTCAGAAATTCAAGAAACATTAAAAAAGTTAGGAATTTGAAACAACAATCAGAAAAGTCTACACATAACAATGGCTCCTTTCGCAAATAGGGTGTTAAGTCTTATGCTCATTGGTCTGGGCGTGTCCGCGGACACCGCCAAGACTTTAGATTTGGCGTTTAGGCGAGAAAAGATAAACACAAAATGCAAAAGCCGAGCCGTTAGAAAAGTTCAGATTAAGGAATCGTTTATAATATAAATAAGCGTATCTGTACCCCCGTTCAATTATTAGCAATAATTATGAGAAACTTTAAAGCTCTAATAATACCAATTTTAATTTTAGTCGCCTGCGAAGAACAGCACAGGCAATTGGAACAAATAG
>NZ_JBGTHY010000391.1:0-4184 GCF_041745955.1 Pricia sp. | reverse complement strand
AATTCCGAAAGAAAATCTATTTGTACATTATAATTCGAGTGTACTATTTTCCGGGGAGACCTTGTATTACAAAATTTATTGCTTGAACGCTAAAACAGCGAATTTGAGCAGCCTTAGCAAGATTGCCTACATTGAATTGGTGACTTCCGATAAAACTTTCGTTTTTAAACATAAGGTGAAACCGAATTCGGGGCAGGGTCAGGGAGACTTTCTCGTTCCGGTAGATGTACCGTCCGGAAATTACAAATTTATTGGGTACACCCACTGGATGAAAAACGAGGGTAAGGCTTCCCTTTTTCATGGGAATATCATGGTCATCAATCCCTATGAAGAAAATCGGAAGCCGGTCGTGAAACGAGAAATGGATTTAGCGAAAACTAGCTCTGCCAAAATGACTTCGGACACCGCTCCCGAAAACTTAAAAACGCTCAATAGTAGCATCGAACTGTCAGTCGATACCCCTTCCCACAAAAAAAGAGAAAAAGTTTCTCTGAGTCTTTCCTCTTTAAATGATGCTAGGGGGTATGGCCAATATTCATTGTCAGTGCGCAGGGTAAACTCTATAGATACCCCACCACTTGAGACAGCGCGGTACTTTCGCGCATCTTTACCGAATAACCGAAATCATCCAAGGAGACTCGATTTATCTGCCGGAGCTGAGGGGGGAGTTGATTTCAGGAAAAGTAGTATCAAAGATAACAAAGCAACCAATGGCCAATGCTCAAATAGCCATATCAATACCGGGCAAGGCATATGTGTTCGATATTGTCAAAACTGATACAAAAGGCCGATTCTTTTTTAATTTGGATAGGGATTACGATGGGGAAAATGCCATACTCCAGATATTAAATGAAAATAAAGAGGCTAAAATACAGGTAGATAGGCACTCTTCAGTTGATTATCGAAATCTGGAATTCGCCCCACTTCGCATCGATTTAAAAATGAAAAAAATTATTGAAGAACGTAGTGTGCACAGTCAAATCGAGAATGCATATTCCGAAAAAAAACAGGATACAATAATTCAGGGAGAAGTAACCTATCCCTTTTTCTACGATAAAAACTTTATCAGTTTCGACTTAGACGATTATACAAGGTTTCCTACCGTAAGGGAAACCTTTATTGAGGTCGTTCAATACGCATCCATAAGGAAGAATCGAAAAGGCCTACCGGAATTTTCGGTTACACAAGACAATACCCAACTAAATTCCTATGCTTCCCCGTTGGTCATAGTCGACGGTATTTTGCTGCAAAACCATACTGATATCATTGAATATGGTGCCAATAATATAAAACGGATACTTGTTTTTCGGGATAGGTATTTTTATGGTTTTAAAAGCTATCAAGGTGCTTTGGTTTTTGAATCCTTAAACGGCGATTACGTTGAGAGGCAAAGTAGAAAAGATACCTATGTCACTAAACTGTTCAAGCCCCAGCCAAAAAAAGAATATTTTCAGCAAAAATATGGTAGCGGTCAAAGTCAGGTAGCTGAGCATATTCCCGATTATAGATATCAATTACTCTGGGAGCCAAATATTTTGCTTATTAAAAAGAAAACGACCATTGATTTTTTTACCTCGGATGTGACCGGTGAGTTTGAAGTTCGCTTAGAAGGCTTTACGAACGAAGGAAATCCAGTTTCCCTTAACACCTCTATAACCGTGGATTAATATATTCATCCTAATGACCAATACAAAGGTTCTCTATCTATCTTTACCATATGCAAAATAAAACCCAAATCTACGGCATCCGCGCAGTTATAGAAGCTATAAGCGCCAACGAGCCCATGGATAAAGTCTTCATCCAAAAAGGGCTTAAAGGAGATTTGTCAAAGGAGCTTGAAGGATTGATTAGAAAAAACGGTATCAATTCATCCTACGTACCCATCGAAAAGCTAAATCGCCTGACGAAAAACAATCATCAGGGCGTCGTGGCCAATATCTCCCCGATTATTTTTTATGACTTGGAAGAACTTGTGGCCAAGGTTCTTGAAAGGGACAAAATCCCTCTTTTTCTATTACTTGATCAACTCTCCGACGTTCGAAATTTCGGGGCCATCATCAGAACGGCGGAATGCACCGGGGTGGATGGGATCATCATCCAGAAAAAGGGAGCGGCACCGGTTACGGCAGATACTATAAAAACGTCTGCCGGGGCGGCCTTTAAAGTGCCTATCGCCAAAGTAGACCATATCAAGGATGCCGTCTTTTATTTGCAGGCAAGTGGTATAACGGTAGTTGCCGCTACTGAAAAGACCGATAACACTGTTTATGATGTTGATTTTACGGAACCCTGCGCCATTGTAATGGGGTCGGAAGACCGTGGCATCTCCCCTTCTACCCTGAAGGCGGCAGACCATCTAGCAAAATTGCCCTTGCTGGGCGAAATCGAATCGCTGAACGTTTCCGTAGCCTGTGCGGTTTTTTTGTATGAGGTAGTGAGGCAGAGGAGGTAATCTAAAATCTCTAATCTATACAAATTCCAAATGGTAATGTAACCGTTCTTACAGCCAATCCATTAATATAGGGCCATCCGCTTTTATTCTTAGTTATTCCATACAAAAATATGTTTTGGGAAGTAGCGCAGTACGTATTATTTAATTATATTTGTACGCACAAATCAACTGTTATGGACACAAAATTGACATTAAAACTTAATCAGGAAGTTATCGAGAAAGCAAAAAAGTATGCCTCCGATAAAAAACTGAGTCTATCTCGGATAGTGGAATTTTATCTTCAATCATTGACGAGGGAAGATAGCGACGACGATTTTGAAATCTCGCCCTTTGTAAAAAGCATTTCAACGGGAAAGAGCCTTCCGACCGACTTGAATTATAAAAAAGAATATTCAGATTATTTAATGCACAAGCATAAATGAAAAGCAGGCTTTTTATCGATACCAATATAATGTTGGATTTTCTAGGGGAAAGAGAACAATTTTATAAGCCCGTTGCAAAGTTGGCGACCTTAGCGGATAAACGAAGGCTCGACTTGGTGGTTTCCCCAATTTCGTTCGCTACTGTCAATTACTTTCTGACCAAAAACGAAACTCCGGAAGTTGCCAAGGAAAAGCTAAGAAAATTCAAAATTATAACCGAAATCTGCAAACTGGATGAACATACCATCGAAAAGGGATTAAATTCTTCATTTAATGATTTTGAGGACGCGCTTCAGTACTTCAGCGCTGTCGATTCCGATTGCGACATCATAATCACGAGAAATGGAAAAGATTTTAAAGAGTCATTGATTCCGATAATGACGCCCAATGAATATTTGAACAGCATCCGAAAAAAAATAACTGCTATAGAGATACGGGCGCAACGTTCGCACCATCGGAGGGTTTAAAGTTGTTGACATTCAAAGTTTAAATCAACCTTTACGTTGAACTTTGAACCTGCCAAGGGCACGATTAAACCTTGAATTTTTTGCCGCCAATCGCCTAATTTTCCTGATTTTTATCCCTCCCTTCTTTTTTAAAATGAAAGTTGATTTTAACAGCTTCCCCATCGATTTCTTTAAACCGATTTCCCACAAAATTCCCGTCCTCATCGAACTGTTGCAGAAATTCGTCGGCTTCCTCGTTATAATATTCATGTTCCCAGTCGAATTTTTTGGGTGCGGGGATATCCGATTTCATGAAGAAAGCCAGGGCGATTCCCGCCAAAAAGCCGCCTAAATGACCTTCCCAAGAAATACCATCCTCCACAGGAAAAATATACCATAGCATACTGCCATAAATAAAGACTACGATCAGTGACAACGCAATGAGACGGTAGTGTTTGGTAAAAATCCCTTTAAAAAAAATAAAACTGGCCAAAAGGTAAATAACCCCGCTGGCACCGATGTGGTACGAAGGCCTACCCATGGCCCATGTAAAAAGTCCTGAAACCAGTACTCCAATAAGCAAAACCCGAAAGGCAATGCTTCTGTAGAAATAGAACAAGGCGGCTGTCAACACGGCCAAAGGTATCGTATTATTGTACAGATGCTCGAGCGAACCGTGGATAAAGGGACTGAAAACAACCCCTTTTAATCCGGCTATTTTTTGTGGATAGATGCCGTAATCGTTCAGGTTGACCTGAAACCGGAGTTCCATCCAATACACCATCCAAATAGTTATTACCGCAAATAGGGGCGCGATAACAACGGCATTGGTGAACTTGAAATAGTGGGTTTCGGACATGGTAC
>NZ_JBGTHY010000390.1:0-2522 GCF_041745955.1 Pricia sp. | reverse complement strand
CCCGGTAGGCTATCGGACCAATTCGTTGATCTTCAGTATGGGCATTTATAGGTTCAGGCATTGTATGGAGGTAGGAGGCGTTATCTCGTTGGTACTCTTTATCTTGGGCACGTTGCTGCTCGGTTCGATGGTCTAATTAGTAATCTATGTCGTCCAAACATCTAGAGGCATGTTCGTAACCGATCATAAATGCCTTTTCGATTCCCTTTTTGTCCAACATCCGTATATATTCAAGACCTTTAGGTCTGAACAGCGTATCGCATGCGTCCAGTTTTTCCCTACAGTTGGAATGTAGCATCAGCATATTCGTACGGTCGGTCAATTGTAGCGGGTTTTTCAATTGGGCCTTGCCGACTTCCTTCAGGGCCGAGGTATAGCACCCGATAATAATGTCGCATTGATCTACCAAAGGTTCCATGGGGAAGTTGTTCATGATGCCCCCATCGGCATACAGTACGCCGTCGATGGACACGGGGCAGAACACGGGCGGCAAGGCGGCCGAGGCGAGCAAGGGCCGCAACAGCTCGCCCGAACTGAATGTCCTTGACTTTCCCCGCTGTAGGTCGGTCGCCGTTACGAACAGTTTTTTCTCCAACGACCCAAAGGAATCTTCCCCAAAGTATTTCTCGAAAAAAAACAGGTATTTTTCGGTATCGAACAGCCCGGGCCTGTTGACCGAAAAAAAATTGTACTTGAACAATGGCGTTTCCTTGAAAAAGGCCAACATGCCCAAAGGCATTTTGCCATTGGCGTACAGTGCTCCTACGATGGCCCCGGCACTTACCCCGGAAATGACATCCGGATAAATATCGTGCTCGTTAAGGGCCTTTAGGATACCGATGTGCGCCATGCCCCTTACCCCGCCGCCCGAAAGTACGAGGCCGATGTTCTTTCCCTTCAAATCTTGAATCTTCATCTTGACATGCTAAAGGTTCGAAAAAAGATCTATTCATTAAGATTTATAAAGGCCGCCAACTTCGCGTAGTTTCATTAATCTATCCTGATGCACGGTCTTGGTAAACCGTTCCCCATTCCGGTAGTACACACACTCCAAGTAGATGTTACTGTTGATAGTGCCTACCAACGGATCCTTTTTGGCAATATATTTAATGACCTCCATTTTGGGGGCATCAGGATTTCCCTTTGTTTTTACCCAATCGCCGGGCTTGAATTTTTTTATGATCATGGTTAAATGTTTTTAGGTTCTACAAATTACTTTTAGCCCAAAACCATTTAAAAGGTCAAACGGATCGATAGCAAGAAAGGTGGCAAGTACGGGTATGCCACCTTTCAAGCCTTACATCATGAACATAAACGGTTCTTAATAACATCACTTGGTGCTATTCGATCCGCTCCTTAAATTTTTTGAGCTTCTCCCTCAACTTTTTGATAAGTCCCTTTTCCTCGGTATTGGACTTGTCCCCCATCCGTTTTTCGATTTCCTTGATGGCACTGTCCAATTCCTTGAACTCCTTGTCCCTTTCGCCGTATCCCAGGGCCTCGGCAAATCTGATCTCGTAGGAGGCATTATCGAGAAGCGTTCTGACGTCATCGGTATCGAAACCGTCCTTCTATACCAGTTCGTCGACTTCCAACAGCATCCGCTCGGCCCTTAACAAGGGCAGCGGCACCGACTTTTCCTCGACCACGATGGTATTCAACGTTGCGTTCAACAAAACCGCCGCTTCCCGATATTTTTCTTCCTTGGCAAGGACCAGGGCGTCTTTTAACGCCAAGGGATAGGTCGCTATGGGCAGTTTATAGGCCGTAACGGCCAGTTCGCTGTTCAGCCCTGTCAAGAGTTCCCTTGCCTGTTGGACCTTGCCATCCTCCAAGGCTTCCTCGGCCTCTTCGGTAAGCCTTTTAACGGTAGGTACATCGCTGAACAGATCATTGATCTGTACGTTAAAGTCCAATGGTGCGAACGCCAGATCGGGTTTCAATGCGGTTATGGCCTCGGCCTTGCCGATGGCCTTTTCGATATGCGATTTTGCATCCGTATAACTACTGTCCGCGATCGCTTTTACGGCATCTTTCGTAGCAGAGATCACTTCGACCGCATCGGCTATCAGTTCATCGTTCGCCAATCGGATGTTGCGCTGTATTTCCTCATCGATACTTTTTTTAAATTGGGCCTCTTTCAAATAGCTCTTTCTTGGTTTTTCCAAGCTATCTATCGGGTCAAGTTTTGCCAACACCTCCTGCTTGGTGCGTTTTTCATTACATGCAAATACCACCACCAAAGCAAGAAGGGACAAAACATATTTTATAGTTTTCATCACTTTCTATTTTTTTGGGCCTGCCCATTAGGACAGGCGGGTCAAACAATATGGCCACCCTTTATTTTACGATTATCGTTCTGGATCCGTCGACACCTTTTTTCTTTCCGATCTTAAGGGTCAGCAGCCCATCTTTCATTCGGGCATCGACCTTTTCGGTGTCCACGTTCTTGGGCAATCCGAACGCCCTATAAAAGGCATTATGCACGAACTCCTTGCGTACCCAATGCCTGTCCCGTTCCT
>NZ_JBGTHY010000389.1:0-7782 GCF_041745955.1 Pricia sp. | reverse complement strand
TCGGGTTCCATGAACTGGATGATCAAGGAAAAACAAAATCTGGAAGGCTACACCGCAGCGGATTTTACCGAGGCCGAAGTCTGTGTGGCCCGCAGTATCGGACATTGCAATACCATGGGCACGGCCTCGACAATGGCAACGATGGTAGAAGCCCTAGGCTTGACCCTACCTGGATTCTCGTCCATTCCCGCAGCAGACTCCCGGAAAAAACTTTTTGCCCAGCTGTCCGGAAGACGTATCGTCGAAATGGTCAGGGAAGATTTGAAACTCTCCAAAATATTGACCCGAAAGGCGTTCGAGAATGCCATTGTGACCAATGCGGCAGTCGGCGGATCAACGAATCTGATAATACACCTCACCGCTATTGCCGGCAGAATCGGGGTAGATCTTAAACTGGATGATTTTGATGTAGTGGGGAGCAAAGTGCCTTTACTGGTCAATCTCAAGCCATCCGGCAACTATTTAATGGAAGATTTTTTCTATGCAGGCGGACTTCCAGTGGTCTTAAAGGAATTAAAAAAACGGTTACATCCCGATACCATAACCGTCAACGGAAAGAATCTCATAGAGAACTATTCCAAAGCGGTCTGTTATGACAGGGATGTAATCGCATCCTTGGAAAAACCCTTTCAGGAAGAATCCGGTATTGCAGTGCTTAAAGGAAATCTTTGCGAAAACGGAGCAGTGATTAAACCTTCCGCAGCCTCCAAGGAACTGATGAGGCATAAGGGCAAGGCCGTGGTTTTCGAGAGTATGGAAGATTATCATGATCGCATCGATAATGCGGATCTTGAAATCGATAAGGATAGTGTTATCGTACTAAAGGGAGTTGGCCCCAAAGGCTATCCCGGTATGCCCGAAGTCGGCAACGTAGATCTTCCGAAAAAGATAATCTTGCAGGGTGTTACGGACATGGTGCGCATTTCGGATGGCCGCATGAGCGGTACCGCTGCCGGTACGGTCATTTTGCACGTCTCCCCCGAATCGACCGTAGGGGGTGCTTTGGCCTTGGTGAAGAACGGTGATATTATCGAGCTTGACGTAGAAAAACGAAAACTACATCTTGATATAACCGACGAAGAACTGCAAAAACGGAAAGAGGACTGGAAATCGCCCAAACCGATGGCCGAAAGGGGCTATGTCAAAATGTACATCGACCACGTCGAACAGGCCGATAAGGGCGCAGACCTTGACTTTTTGGTCGGGGGTTCCGGGTCAAAAGTGGATCGGGACCTGCATTAGTCCATCCCTTTCATAGAGACCAAGGTGGCCGACCAGATAATCACCGAAGAGAAGAAAATACCGATGGCATTGGCCCAAAATGCTTTCTGCTTTTCAATTTTGAAAAGATAGGTGGCAATACTACCCGCATAGACCCCGGTACCCGGCAAGGGAATCATAACGAATAAGATGAGCCCCCAAAAGCCGAAACGCTGTATTTTCGCTCCCGATCCGGTCTTTGCCCTTCTCGCGACGAAGATGGCCGATTTTTTATAAAATACCCAGCGCAAAAAATAGCGGTTTATCTTTTCAAGAAAGAACATCATCATAGGGAACACCAAAAGGTTGGCCAGAAAGCAGGCAATAAACACAAGATAAATATTTAGGCCGCTCAGCATACCGTAGGGAATACCTACCTTGGCCTCCCCAAAGGGAGACAGGCTCCAAAGTACCGCAATGATTAAATCTACAAGCATAGGCGAATTAGAGGTTGCAAAAATACCACTACAATCAGGCAAAATACGCTGTTAAATCACAAAAAAGAATTAAAAGCACAGGTTTAAACGGGCAACCGGAATGTTAATCGAAGTCTCATATTTGTTAAACAAAATTGGTTTTCGTACTATTGATAGATTTATGGCTATTTTTTGACCCAATTTTACGATCAGTCCAACCAAGGATATTTCATGAAAGAGTATGACAACGCTGCATATCGGTATTACAGTGGATTGGATTTGAAGAGTCTGCCACTGATGTCATGGGATATTTATGGACTATATTTCGATATTCTCTGCAAAAATTACGATGATGTCACTACGCTACTGCGTTTGTCGGAAGACAACAACTGGTCGTATACCTCAAAGTTCAATGAGGCCTTGTTACAGAAAGAGCAAGTTATTCTCGTTACCGATACCCAACTGAATATCGTACATGCCACGCATAACATAGTTCACATGAACGGGTATTCGCCCCATGAGATTTTGGGCAAAAGACCGAAAGTCTTCCAAGGCGAAGGAACTAGTAAAGAGACTACGGGGCAAATACGCAAAGCGATAGAAAACCGGATACCCTTTGAGGCCGTGATCCTAAATTATAGAAAAGACGGAAGCACCTATAATTGCTGGCTTAGGGGAGAGCCCATATTCGACACTAGCGGTGTGCTGGTAAACTTCATTGCCTACGAAAAGGAGGTCGCTTGAATTAAAAATCCTCGCTCTCTATTTCAGACACCCGCAAGGTGTTGACCATCCCCTTATTCTTAATGGGCATTGCCGCTAAGCTGATCAGCATATCGCCGACTTCCAAAAATCCTTTTTGACATGCGATTCGATTGACATCTTCTATGGTTTCATCCGTAGATACGTATCGGTCATAGTAAAAGGCCTTTACGCCCCAGAGCAGGTTCAATTGGGTCAATATCCGTTTGTTGGAAGTAAAGACCAAAATATGTGCACTAGGCCGCCAAGCGGAAATTTGAAAAGCGGTATATCCGCTATTTGTTAGGGTTGATATCGCTTTAGCCTTGATTTCATTGGCCATTATGGCGGCATGATAACATACCGATTTGGTGATATAACGTTTGGTACGAATATGTGGTGGATCATGGGGTACTTTAATAAGCTCCGAATTCTCGACACTTTTTAAGATACTGGCCATTTTTTCGATGACCTCAACCGGATAGTTGCCGACCGAAGTCTCGCCAGATAACATTACCGCATCGGCACCGTCCATAACGGAGTTGGCTACGTCGTTTACCTCGGCACGGGTGGGCGTAAGGCTTGTAATCATGGTTTCCATCATTTGGGTGGCGATAATAACGGGAATCCGGGCCTTTTTCGCCGTGAGCACCAGATGTTTTTGAATAAGAGGTACTTCCTGGGCGGGTACTTCGACACCAAGATCGCCGCGAGCCACCATCAATCCGTCGCAATAGGCCACGATTTTATCGATGTTTTCGACAGCCTCGGGTTTTTCGATTTTGGCGATAATCGGAATCTTATGCTCGGAATGTTGGCTTATGATGTTTTGAAGGTCGATAAGGTCTTGGCTGAAGCGTACGAAAGAAAGGGCTATCCAATCTACATTCTGCGAAACCGCGAATTCGGCATCCTTGATATCTTTTTCGGTCAATGCCGGTAACGATATGTTCGTGTTGGGTAAATTGACCCCTTTTTTCGATTTCAATGGGCCGCCCTGAATTACCCTTGCCTTGACTTCTGCCTTGCCATCCGTAGAAACGACTTCAAAAATTAACTTTCCATCGTCCAGTAGAATGCGCTCACCGGGTTTTACGTCCTGGGGAAAAGTAGCGTAGTTCATATAAACCCTTTCGGAGTTGCCCTCGAAGGGTTTTCCGGTCACAAAAGTTATTTCGTCGCCAGGGGCTACTACTACTTCGCCGGCCATAACGCCTACGCGTAGCTTGGGGCCCTGCAGGTCGGCCAAAATTGACGTATTGCTGCCCAATTCTTCATTAAGTTCACGGATCATCTTGATACGGGCGGTTACATCTTCGTATTTGGCATGCGAGAAATTGACGCGAAAGACGTCTACACCGGCTTCAATCATTTTACGAAGCACTTCCTTTGTGCTGGTAGCTGGCCCTAGGGTGGCTACTATCTTGGTCTTTTTTTGTGTCGGCATTGCTTTAAAAAATTAAATTGTTTTTAGATTTCAGTTTTTGGGTTTCCACGGTATAGGCCGTAACCACTTTGGATATGGTGAGTAGCTTTGCGATGGTTTTTTCGTTCTCGGCCCGGCGATACCTATCGGAACCGTCTTGTTCGATTTTCAGAAAATAATCGACTTCACGATACTCCAAAAGTAAATGGTGGTTACGGTAGGATGGTTCTTCCTTAAAGAGACCATTTTTTGCCATTATTTCTTGACTTATCCCCTTATTGGTAAAGAAAGTCCAGTATCGGTCGTTCAGATCATCCTTCCATTCAAAAATCGGAATCGTAATTCCACCAGAAATATCGAGATCTCTCCGCCGTCTTTTAAAGTTCGATCTCAACGTAAGATTGAGGGCATAGGCCAATGCAAAGTCTTCAAGACTGCTGTGTAGGGCAATAAGGTCGAAGGAATCTTCATACAAATCTTCCGTAAGTTTGTGTACAGCTGCCATTGAGGTGAAAACCGCAAATATAGGATTTTTTAAGGCAATGCGTACATCACTTTTCGCCAAACGCCGTATTGCTCATGATTTCCCCATCTTGTCCTGCAGCGCATAATAGGCGCGTTTCGACGCTTTCTCCTCGGCCTTTTTTTTGGACGTGGCCCGTGCCTTTGCAACAATCTGGTCTTCTATGGTGAGCTTTACGGCAAAGTGTTTCATGGCATCTTTGCCCGTGTCGTCGTACACTTCGTAATCGAATGATTTTTTTTGTTTCTGGCACCATTCGATGACCAAGCTTTTATAGCTGATGACCTTGCCCTCGAGCTGTTCGATATCTACATAAGGGGCTATCACTTTTTCATGGATGAATTTCTGGCAGTACCTGTAGCCCCGGTCCATATAGATAGCTCCTACCAGTGCCTCGAAGACGTTGCCATGAATATTTTCACCAAAATGCGATTTGGGTATCCTGCTCTTTACGAAATCGATAAGTCCGAGATCTTTGCCCAATTGGTTCAGGTGTTTACGGCTTACGATTTTCGACCGCATTTTCGTCAGATAACCTTCGTCACCTTCAGGAACCTCGACGTAAAGATGTCGTGATATAATGGTGCCCAGCATCGAATCTCCCAGAAACTCCAAACGCTCGTAGTTCATAGGGTGTCCTTCGGTATCTTTTTCGTTGGCGGACCGGTGTAAGAAGGCCTTATTGTAAAAATCGAGACGTTTCGGCCTAAAACCGAGGATTTTGGTCATCCCTATAGAAAAATCCCCATCCTTTTTGGAATGGGAACCGAATATTTTGGATGAAAACCCCATGGAATTTACTCGCTTATTTTTTTGAATATCACACAGGCGTTGTGGCCGCCAAATCCGAAGGTATTGCTCAAAGCTACGTTAACCTCCCGTTTTTGCGCCTTGTTCAGGGTCAAATTCAATTTCGGGTCAATATTTTCATCGACCGTGGTATGGTTGATGGTCGGCGGTACGATACCGTGCTTCATGGCCAGAATGGAAGCAATGGCCTCAATGGCCCCAGCAGCCCCCAACAGATGCCCGGTCATCGATTTGGTGGAGTTGATATTGATATCCGGTGCATGGTCTCCGAAAACCTCTACGATGGCCTTGAGTTCGGCAACATCGCCCAAGGGCGTTGAGGTTCCATGTGTATTTATGGCATCTACATCTTCAGGTTTCAACCCCGCATCGCGCAGGCAATTTTTCATTACCTGTACCACTCCAATTCCATCGGGGTGGGGGGCGGTCATGTGATAGGCGTCACTTGAAAGTCCACCGCCGGCTACCTCGGCATATATTTTGGCGCCCCTGGCCTTGGCGTGTTCATATTCTTCAAGTATAAGTGCACCTGCCCCTTCACCTAAAACAAATCCGTCGCGGGTGGCATCAAAGGGCCTCGATGCCGTTTCGGGACTATCATTTCTTGTACTGAGCGCGTGCATGGCCCCAAAACCGCCCATACCGGCAATGGTTACCGCTGCCTCGCTACCGCCTGTGACTACCACGTCACAATATCCCAAACGAATATAGTTCAGCGCATCGATCATGGCATTGGCGGCAGATGCGCAGGCGGAGACCGTAGTATAGTTCGGCCCCATAAAACCGTGCTTGATCGAAATATGGCCCGGAGCAATATCCGCAATCATTTTCGGGATAAAAAAAGGATTGAATCGCGGTGTACCGTCACCCTCGGCAAAGTTAATTACCTCGTTCTGAAAGGTTTCCAGACCCCCGATACCTGCGCCCCAGATGACCCCGACCCTGAATTTGTCTACCACGTTCAGGTCTAATTTTGAATCTGCTATAGCTTCGTCGGATGAAACGAGGGCATATTGTGCAAAACGGTCCAATTTCCGTGCTTCCTTGCGATCAAAATGATCCTCAGGATTAAAATTTTTCAGCTCACAGGCGAATTTGACCTTGAACTTTTCGGTATCGTAGTAGGTCACGGGCGCGGAACCGCTCTTACCGTTTTTTAGAGCTTCCCAATATTCATCGATATTGTTGCCGATAGGCGTCAAGGCACCCAGTCCGGTAACCACAACTCGCTTTAACTCCATTGAACTTGGTTTTGGCTGTAAATTAAAAAAAAATATCCATGCGATAGGGTTACCGCATGGATATTTTAAGATTTCTTCAAGAAATCTTAAAAATTACTTCGCTTCTTCTATATAACTGATAGCTTGGCCAACGGTTGCGATATTTTCGGCTTGATCATCAGGGATCTGAATATCAAATTCCTTTTCGAATTCCATGATCAACTCCACGGTATCCAATGAATCTGCCCCTAGGTCGTTCGTAAAGCTAGCTTCGGTTACCACTTCGTTTTCATCAACACCTAATTTATCAACGATGATAGCTTTTACTCTTGATGCAATGTCTGACATAATAATATTGGTTTTAAAATTTTAATTGATGGCAAAAGTAAAAAACTTTGACGTAATAATACCATTTGTCGTTAAAATGTATCGTAATTTAATGAATTAAAGAATATGATGGCCGATTCGGACTGAAAAAAATTCAAGGAAGTTCCCTTTTTTAAACCTTGAACCTTAAACAGGCCTCAGTTGATATTGAACCATGAACCAATTCATTGCAACCGGCTGTTATTTCTGGAATTTGGTACTTGGAATTTGGAATTTCATCCCAATTGTAGGTATTTTGCTTAAACCTATAATTGTATCGTGAAAACCAAGAATATTGTACTTCTCGCCTCCGGTTCCGGATCTAACGTTGAAAATATTGTGCGCTATTTTCAGGATAGGCCAGATATCGTAATTTCCGCAGTGTTGACGAATAATAAGGATGCCAAGGTGCTGGAACGATGTGATAGGTTGTCTATTAGTGGATTATATTTTAATAGGATGTCCTTTTACGATACTGACTGCCTACTCGATATATTGGAAGCTTTCAATCCCGATTTAATTGTACTCGCCGGATTTCTTTGGAAAATACCTGAAAAAATAATTAGGGCTTTTCCGGATAGGATAATCAATATCCACCCCGCCTTATTGCCCAAATATGCAGGCAAGGGGATGTATGGCAATAAAGTTCACCGAGCGGTAAAAGCGAACGGGGATGCCGAAACGGGTATCACTATTCATTATGTCAACGAGAACTATGATGAGGGGGCCATCATCCATCAAGCCAAAACCAAGATTGCTGCGGAAGATAGTGTGGAACGTATTGTAGAGAAGATACATGGATTGGAGTATGAGCATTTTCCCAAAGTCATCGAGAAACTGTTGGCCTCCCCCTCCCGATAGTTTTCGTGAGCATAAAAGGCAGTTCCGTACCCTTCCAAGGCGGTGCACTGAGCTTGCCGAAGTAGGAGTAAAAGAAGCCTTATCCCGACCTAAACCATGGCCAAAAAACAAAAATTCTACACCATTTGGAAAGGCAAACGCCCCGGTATCTACGACACC
>NZ_JBGTHY010000388.1:0-11551 GCF_041745955.1 Pricia sp. | reverse complement strand
TGAGATACCGACCTTCGTCATTTTCTCCAAGGATGACCCCGTCATCGATCCGGAAGCCATCTACAAAGAGGTATTGCCAAACCTATCAAAGCCTTCTGTAACGGCATTGTCAAATATCGGCCACCTCATTCCCATGGAAGCTCCTAGAAAATTGGCGCGCCAGATAAGGCGAATTACTCGGGGGTAGTAAGTGGTTGCCGTAGAATTTTCGGGATCGACGCGGTTGACGAGCAAGTAAAATAACTGAATTGTCTCAAAATGGACTTTATTTTACGGATTTTATAAAGAAAATTCGATTTTCCTACTTGAGTTGATTTGAAAAAATATTGCGTAAGATTACCAAATATTAAGCTATATCCTGTTGTCTTTCAGATTCTTAAAGGCTGTTTTTAAACAGATCAACACAATACTTAAAAATAAATAATCGGGGGACTCACGTTCTTCGAAACATTTTTCGACTTGAAATTGGTCCAAACTAGCACAAAGTAGTACGATATGCGTCGTGAACCAAGTAACATATTCCTATTTTCTTTTCTTGTAGGCCTCAGACCAAGGGTCTTTATAGTCAGGCTCTTTGTTTTGCATCAAGCGTCTGTGGATATGCGCACAGATATCCATCCAGGTTTCGCCCTCGTCCCATAAAGGTTGCATTATTTGCGATTGCCAATCATTGTAGACTTTCGAGATGGAATCGAATTTGCCCTGATCCGACTTGGAAAGGTCGTCCATTTCACAGAGATCAGTCCTTAAATTGTACATCACAGAGCCATACCCGTCCAAAGTGATCGTTTTGTAGTCGCCGATTCGGGCGGCGGACTTGTCGAGCTTTCGCCAGAACAGCCGTTCGTGGGGATCTCCAGTTTTTTCACCTTTTAAAAAGGGAAGCAAATTAACACCGTCAAGAACCAGATAATCCGGCTTTTGTATACCAGCTGCGGCTAGGGAAGTCAGGAAAATATCCAGCGAAGAGGTCAGTCCGTCGAAATTTTGGCCGCCCTTGAGTACCGCTGGCCAACTCACTGCGAAAGGTACACGGTGTCCGCCCTCGAATTCGTTGCCCTTCCATCCTTTTAGGGGACCTTCTTTTGAATCGTTGTTATGTGCCCCGCCGTTGTCGCTTAAAAAATAGATCAAGGTATTGTCGAGCTTTCCAAGTTCCTTGAGTTTGGCACGTAGCTTACCTACATTTTGGTCCAAAGACCAGGTCATGGCCGCCAGTTTCTGTCTTGGATGGTGCTTGAACTTTTCCAGATCTTCCGCTTTGGCGTCCATGGGCGTGTGTACGGCATTGTAGGCCAAATACATAAAAAAGGGCTTATCCCCGCTTTGCTCGGCAAAGGTGACGGATTGATCTCCGAGGACATCGGTCATATAGCCTTCGAATTCTACCCGTTCACCGTTGTGCTGTAGAATATCGTCTTCGGATGGATTATCCAGAGGAAAATAAGACCTGCTACCGGACAAAAATCCGTAGAACTCGTCGAAGCCCCGTTGGTTCGGCTGGTCGGATGCATCGCTGCCCAAATGCCATTTGCCCAGGGCATACGTGTTGTAGCCATTCTTTTTGAATACTTCTGCCATGGTCGGAACATCGTCACTTAGCCCGATGCCTCCGGTGCCGTTCGCCTCGAAGCCGAAACGCTGCTGGTATTTTCCGGTAATTAGGCCCGCCCTTGAAGGGGCGCATACGGTGGCACTTACGTGGGCATCGGTAAATACCGTTCCGTTCTTGGCAATTTTATCGATTTCAGGCGTCTGCAGATCTTCGCTGCCCATAAAGCCGAAGTCGATGTAGCCGGCGTCATCTGTGAGAATTATGATGATATTGGGTTTAGTCTCGGCCGCTGCATCCTTGTCGTTCGAAGCGACGGTTTTTTCCTGTTTTGAGCCGCAGGCCAAAATTAAGAATCCGAGTAACAGTAAAATATACTTCATAATTTGTTTTTTTGGGTAAATGGTAATTTCATAAAAAATCAGGTTTTGAGTTCGCAGAACAAATTAAGAGGGGATTGATAAAATCATTTTAGCGCATCGAGATAATCTTGAATCATTTATCGCTTTTAGGCAACTATTCAAAAAACTCAAATCCCATTCCTTCATCCATCGTAACACGGGCTTCCCACGGTTTACTTTGTTTTTAATGTCAACAAGCTTTTCGTGCTCATTTCGTTGTCGGGGTCAAATTCTTCGGATGCCATATAGCTAATCAAACTTTTACGCAACTGTCTCGCTGAGGGACGCTTACTCAAGTCCGTTTGCAGGTCCATGGAGGAAAACAGCAGCTTACCCTCGCCGACCTTGGCCTCGAAAACCGTTGCGAGCTGGTGGTTGGTGACAAAATTGTCGATGGCCCTAACAATCGGTTTGACCTGTATGGAATCTATGATGACGGATTTTGACCGGATGCAGAGATCCCACCATTGCCATTCCGTATGGGATTTTGTCGGGAAGTCCGCTAAAGCTTTGTGCTCGTTATCGATAAGTAGGCCCATAGTGCCCGGTTGGTCGGGGAAGTGCACGGGACTCCAAAATACGGGGACGAACCTGCCTTTTATACCTTTGAGTTGTAAGGTATCTGGATTGAGCAATACTTTTTTGCCCTTTTCCAGCGCGGTCACGGCCTCGTCAAAAGAGGTGGTAATTAGGATATCATTTGATTTCGAAACTTCTGTCTTCAAAGCTTCTGGTCTCGAAACTTTTGTCTCCGAGGCCTCTTTCTTTGTGGGTTCTGTCTCCGGGGTCTCTCTTCGCGAAACTTCTGTCTCTGAAACCTTTTTTTCTAATACCTCCGATTTTGGATAGACCCAAATCGGCCAATCGTTTTCGAATTCCGTGCCTTTTAGTTTGATGGACACATTCCATTGTTGCGCTTTTTTGATGGCGATGGGGAAATCGATCTTTCCCAGATCCAAATTATTTCCGATGGATAGGTCTATACCTTCGATGCTATCTTCCGCGAGCGCATTTCCCTTTTCGTCGGTTATAGTCCATTCTAAGGTCTGTCCTTTTTTATCCTCGAAAAAATTGGCGACCTCGATCGTGCCTGAAAAAGTTTCTCTATCCTCATAAACTGCCTTTTCAAATCGGAGCAGTGGTACAAGAGGACTATTGAACTTTCGGAAATCCTCGGCGGAAATGGCGCCCTTCGATTCCCAAAAAGCGTTGAGCAAGCCTACTAAAGCGGTACCCTGACCGGGGAAATCCTGGAGCTGTAATAACTGGAATCCGTCAAAACTAGGGGTCTTCAAGGCCCGTTCGATTTCTTCTTTGTAGAGCATGGCCGCTAGTTTCCCCGAAGCTTGGGTAAAATCGGGAGCGAGATCCAGCATTCCCTTTTTTTCAAGATCTTGCCTGACCGCCATAAAATTCAAGGGTTCTAAGACCCCGGTATATTTCGGGATTTCGCTCAGATCGGGATAGACCGAATACTGTCCAATCTCATGGGAAATCAGGGGAATTTCGATATGTTCGCTATTGGCGGAATAATCGGTGTCAAACGCCGGGGCCTTGTCATTGAAAACGCCCTGCCCACGGATCCAACCCTTGTCCGTCCATTGGGCAATAAAAAATTCGTCTTCAGGTTCGGGGCGGGTGCCCGTCGGTTTTTGAAAGGAGAAGGCGGTGGTGGCGTACAGACGACCGCCATCTTTCTTTTTCAGTTCGGCGACCATGTCGTTCAACAGCCCGATATCGCCCTGCAGTTCGTTGCCCAAGGCCATAAAAATAAAGGAAGGATGATGGCCATAATCGCGTATCATCTCATCGGCTTCCCTTTTTAGGAATTCTGTGGTCGGCTTGTCCTCGCCGACTTTCAGGCTCCAATGTGGTAGTTCGGCCTGAAGGTAAAGTCCCGCTTCATCGGCAGCCTCGAAGGCGGCGGAAGGCGGGCACCAGGAGTGGAAACGCAAATGGTTGAGTCCGTAATTCTTGGCCTGTTCAATAAGTTCCGCCCATTCGGATTTCTGCATCGGAGGATGGCCGGTCAATGGGAAAATAACGCATTCGAGGTTGCCTCTTAGAAAAATCCGTTGGTCGTTCAAGGTCAGCACGCCATCTTTGTTTCCTAATTTTCGCAAACCGAATTCCGATGTAACGGTACCGTTTGCGGTCGTGATTTTCGCGGTATATACATTGGGATGAAACTCGTCCCAAACCTGTAATTCTTTAGGGGTGGTTATGGGAAAGTTGACGTAACTGCCCTCCATAAGGGGTTTCTTAATTTCTTGGGACGCTATTACCCCACCTTGGGCATCCAAAATCTCGAAGGTGAGTCCTTTTTTACTCGGCTTGGTCTGCTCGAAAACGATGTTCAGCGCATCGTTGGCATAATCTGGATGCACTTTTAGGTGTTGAGGGGCGTTCGGCTCTGACGCTTCGAGCAAAATATCCCCGATGATACCGTTCCACTTTATCTGGGTGTGGTTGGTGTAGGCGTGCGCCATATCCTGATTTATCGGGTCGGGATATCGGTCGCCCGTGACATTGATAAAAGGATATTTGTTGCCGTTATCTATGAGAACGGTCAAAAGATGTTTTCCCGGTGACAGTACATCGGTCAAGTTGTATTCGTGGCTGCCGACCAGACTTTCCTTGGATGCGGTTTTTTTTCCGTCCACAAATACCGTCGATTCCCAAATGACCCGCTCCAAAACGAGCTTGATGAACTTCTTTTTCCAAGCTGCCGGAATCTCTACTTCCTTTTGGTACCAGGCCTTGCCGATGTATTGGTGCTTTCGGGCCAAATTGGAGAGTACGTAGTTGTTCAAGGCAGGCTCCAAGGTGTTCAGGGTACCAATACCAGCGTCGTCCAAGGTGCCGGGAAGCGTGATGGCCTTTCCATCGATATTGGTTTTGGCCCAATTTTCGGATGTTCCAATGTCCGTGGAATCCAATTTTACCTGCCAATTGCCGGACAAGTCGATTTGGTTCTCGGCTTGGGCCGTTGATGGAACCCAAAGTAGCATAGAAAATAGTAGCGTGAAGTATGCTTTCAGTGTATTCATGTTCAAGATGTTTTAGTCGATGTACGCTGCCTCGATTTCGGGATTTCGGGACTATCCCGTGTGCCGGGTTCTGCTTTTGCCGTAATAATCCGTACCTAATGGCGAATTTTCTTCCATCTGCTTATTCTCGCCACCACCTGCGGCAAACTAGCAGCAGCGAGTTTTAAAATCAAATCACTTGTCCGAAACCTGATAATTCTCCTTCCATTCTACCGCCATTTTGAGATGGATATGAGCGGAAAGATGATACAAATCCATTTTCAGTACCGTTTTGAAAGCGGCAATCGCTTTTTCGGTGTTTTCCAGTCCGAGTTCGCCTAAACCGATCAGGTAGTGGCAATGGACTTGGTTGCGGACGTTCAGGTCTTCTTCCCAAATCAATAGGTCGGGCAGGGAGACGGCGAAATAATCGAGTTTTACCTCATCGTTCATATGCTCCTTGCCATAGGCGATAAGGTTTTGGAAGCGTTTTTCGGCCTCTTTTTTCTTACCTAGTTTTAATAGGGCCAGACCTTGATAGAAAATCTTGTCGGGTTGCTGATCGTTGTAGAACATCGCGGGACTCGGGTCGCTCAAGCCCTCGGAGGCCTTTCGCCAATTTTCTTTGGCTTGCGGGTTTTCGCCCTGTTTCTCATAAGCGCATCCGGACCAATACAAAATATCATTTTCCTGCGCACCGAATAGTTTTCCCTCGCCGAGATTGTGCGGGTAGACCTGAGCTGCCTCTAAATGTTCAATAGCTTCCGTTGGTTTATTGGCGCGCAACACCCGTTTGGCCAATTCAACATGTACGGTAATGTGCTGAAAGGGCACTTTACCCTCACCACCTTCCCAAGGGTGGAACTGCCGTTTTTCGAGAAGTTCCAAAGCTTTTTGGTGTTCGCCCCTAAAGTTTTTTAGGGCAATTCGTTCTAGATAAAGATCATCGCGCGACGAGGTCAGCGACGGATTATCCTCCAAGAGCCGCAAACGTTCCGCTACCGGGATATTTATTTTTTTATAGAGCTGATCCAGTTCCATCAACAAGCGCTGGTTGTCCGGATCCAGCTTGAATGCCTTTTCCAATTTTTCCTGTGCCAAAACTTTTTTATCGCTCTTGTTGTAATACAGCAATGCCAAGTTGCGCAGGCAGATGGGGTTGTCGTGCTTACCTTTCACCGAGGTTTCCCAGCATTCCCGTGCGTTCCCGTACTGTCTGGCGGCATACCAAAAATTACCAAGATAATAGTGCGCCATGGCGTCTTCAGGATTGGATTTACGGGCTGCTTCCAATACCACGACTTCTTCCAAACGGCTCGGGAAGCAATAATCGGAAGGCATTTCGCTGGCCAGTTTGTAGTGCTTTTTAGCTTCCGAGGCATCCCCTTTCTGCTCATGGTACCATCCTAGGAAATACGGCACCATAGGGTACATTTCGGATTTTCCGTCCGAATAGACTTTCATCAAGGCGATAGCCTCATCATAACATCCCGCCTGCGCATAATCCAAAGAAAACTCAATGTAATTTTGAACATAATCCCGTAGGATATTTTTGAAATGGTCCAAGTCATTTACATCCTTACTCAACACATATTTTTCAAAAAGCACCCCAAAATTGAAGCGGTCTATCGCCAACGAATCGTTTATGAGCTGTATCGCTTCTTCTGCACGGCCCATTTTTCGCAATAAAACTACCTTTAAATGCCGTGCCTTATGGTTGTGCCAGTTTTTGATGAGGGAGGTATCGACCAGCTCCAAAGCCTTATCAAGATTGCCCTTGGCGCAGTCAATCTGGGCCAAATTGAAATATCCGGCGTCTTGCCAGGCGGCATTCCAGCACGATTTAAAAAAAGCGGCATAGGCTTCGTCCGGTTTACCCATCAAGCGTAGCGCAAAGCCTTTGTTGAAATACGGCTCGCCGTTGTAGGGATTCGGATTGTGCCGTGTAAGTGTCTCGATGGCAGTATCAAAATAGGACAGGGCTTTTTCGAACCGTCCCTTCTTCAGGTACCAAAGTCCCATCGCATTATTATTGCGCACATCGCCCGGCTCGCGGGATAACGCCTCCAAGTAATAGACCGTAGGGTCGTAAGTGGCATGGCGATATTGTTCCAAATGTAGACCGCGGAGGTAGAGTTGCTCGGTGTTTTCGATATCCTTCGGTGCCTTGGCCGCTTTGGCCGCTTCGGGAACTTCTTGATCCGAATAATCCTCCGGGGTCCAAGAAACCAGAACCTTACCTTTTTCATCCTTTAGGGTGGCCGTTAGATTTTGGTAAACCGGGTTTTCTATGGATACGCTTTTCTCGAAACCATCTTTGGGACTTAAATCCATCTTTTCTTCAAAAACCATGTCCCCATTGTTCAAAAGCTCAAGTGTACACCCGGGATAGTTCGCGGTAACATACACTTTGACAGTCGCTTGGCCATCTTCCAGTTCTAAATTCACCAAAGCCTCTTTGGTCGCATTTTTGACCATGCCGACATTGTAGTAAGGCATAAAATACTGCTTGAAACATTTTTCCTCATAGGGATGCATCCACGAAAAATCGGGTTGGTTGTCGGTGTAGACGCCACACATCAATTCGATATACGGGCCGTTGTTATCCGTCAGGTTCCGGTCCCACGCCTGGCCAAAATCGCCGTTGCCCCAGGTCCACTGTTTTTTGCCCGGGGAGACATTGTGGTCGGCCACGTGTAACAATCCGCCTTTGGAATCGTTTTCGTAGCCGCCCACAAAGTCATACTTCGAGGTAATCGCCATATAGGAAGTAGGTACGGGTATGTTCTTATATTTGGAAATATCGGTGCCGGGGGAATAGTCGACCTTGTAGTATTCGCCCTTAGCGATCGGAAATTCGGAAACATCGCGTTTGCCATGGTCGAACACGGCATTGACATCGGGCGGGAACACGGACTGGTAGTGGTCATTGACGGCCACGGCGGGGTTCGCCCACCACAAAAAGATCTGCGAATGGGGCGTGCGATTATATAGCTGCCCTTTAATTTCTATATACGCTTTATCAGGATACAGGGTAAAGCCGGCCATACCTTTGGTGCGGAACATACGCTCTACCTCGCTGACCCATACCGTGACGCTGCCGTCCTTATTTTCTTCGATACAATGGTCGGTCGGGTCATAGGTGCTGGGGCGATGGTGCTGGGGCCAATTAAATTCGATTCCCCCGGAAATCCAAGGCCCGGTCAAGCCCACCAACGCGGGTTTGATGACATGATTGTAATAGACAAAATGCCGTTCGCGGATTTTATCATAGGCCATTTGAATGCGCCCACCCAAAGCTGGTAGCACCATCATTTTTATGTAGTCGTTTTCGATGTAGATCGCGTCCCATTCCTTGTCCGTCTTTTTATCGCTGATCTGTTCGATCACCGGATTCGGATATACAGAACCGCTACTGCCCTGATACACCCGTTTTTCTAGAAACACGGGGTATTTTTCAGGTGTTCCGACTTCGTAGGTCGGGATGGTGACTTTTTCTCTCCAGGCTTTTACCTTATTCATAGTGCACTATTTAATATGATCTAAATTCATTGATTTTCTCAAAAGGTTTCACTCATTCTCAATAACTGCGGGTGGCTATGGCTTTCTTGACTTTTTCCAATTTTCCTTGATTGAATGATATTACAATGTTTTGACCTGCATGCCTTCTTTCAATCTTTAAAATTCAAAACTGATCGGTAAACTGGTATTAAGTCCGTTTTCCGAATTTCTACGAATGACGATCGCTCACTGAAATCGGGACTTTGATTTTCCTCCAAATCGACCAAAAAAGGAGCATCCTTATATATCGGCCTGAAATAAAAGTTCATTTCCTTGGCCTTTTTTATGTTCGAAAAATACCGTAGCCCGATTTCCCAAGGTATTCCTTTATAAAATTCATCGGCTACCAGTTCATTGTCCAAAAAACCCATGGCGGTATCACCGATATAGTCGATTTTTAGAATAACGTCGTGCAAGTTTTCCGGAATACCTCCCTCCAAGGAAACCACTAATCTTTTATCGTTTATTTTGCAAGCGTTAAACAGAAGGCTTGCTTCAGGCATTGCGACCTTAAAATGGGACAGCACTTTGTTCTTTGGTTCTGCTGAGAGGTTTCCGCCATCGACGGTCAGTTTTGTTGCAGTTTTCGGATAGACGAAAAATTCGAACGTATTGGCCTCTTTTGATAGCAGTTCAAGGCCTTGATCATGCTGTAAGACATCCGCATCGGTAAAAAGTAAGTGTTCCCGCTGGTCAATATCGACTGGCCATGATTTCAGGGCAAAGTTCTTGTCAACCACCAATACTTTGATGCTTTGGCTTTCGTTTTTTAGGATAAATTCAGAAGGTTCATCTTGGGGGCAATCGACCAACCAACGCTCCTTATTCGAGGTAATCGTAGCATGCGACCCGTTTACTATTTTCAGTCCCTTGGCCTTTTTAAACGAAAATTGGGGACGAACGCCTTCAGGGGCAAAAAACACGTAGTACGGATTTTTTTTATCTTCCGAGGCGGTGAGCAATTGCGCCGTTGCGTAGTTCAGATGCACCCCCGACAGATCAAAATTGAAGGGGAAAATGGCGTTTTCGCTACTTTTTATGTCAAACCCGCCATTTTCGGGAATCGAACGTATGCCTTCGGAAGTATTCACCTGAATTTGTATAGCCTCCTTATCGGTAGGTGATTTGTGGTCTTGAAAGTTGTTTATAAAGAGAAAACCTGAATCATCCTCATGCCGCACAGCATATCGCAACGTTTCCGTATTCGAAGGTTGGATTGCGGTATTGGTTTCCGGTAAGACCGTGGTCATAGGGGCAAGCCGATCGGCAAAGGCGTTCAGGAAATAATGGATCAGCTTTAACCGATGGTAGGATGCTCGAGTCTGACCGAATTCACCGATCGGTGCCTGAAAATCGTAGGATATTTTAGCGGCACCAATGGCTTCATCGTTCAAAAAGTTATGTTTACCCCTAGGGGTCGAGCCACCATGGTACATATAATAGCCGATACCGTTCGCCCCACTGCCCAGACACCGGTTAATCAGGGCATCAAGACTTTCGGGCAGCACCACCGGCCGCCGGTCATAGGTCGCCATAATACCGCCCCCCAGCTCGGCGGCAAAGGCGGGATAGCTTTCCGGGGTATAGCGTACGGGGGCGTAATCGGGATTTTTGTGCATGTCCGTATACAAATAGAAGGGCGACAGCTCCCGCTCATCGGTCCATGTAGGATAGGCATACGCCGCCGTAACCGGTAAGGATTCATTGGGGATGATCGCTGCGTTCCTCCAACCTGTAGCGGTATATAACGGGGTTTCGATACCGGCCTTTTGCGCCAATGATTTTAAAAGTTTCATGTGGTCATTGCCTAGCGCTGCATAGGGATTATCTTCTTTGGAAACTCCAACACCTTTTTGGGTAAGGGCCTTGTCCCGTTCCGAAGCCGTATAATCCAAGGGCTGCCCGGGGTAAGTTAGTCCCCACGGAGCAGCGGAGTGTTGGTATTCGTTTTCGATCTGGGTCGCGATAATGGGGCCGCCATCCTTAAAGAACAGTCCCTTGAGTTGTTTTCCTATTTTATTGTACAGCCGTTCCGCATAAAAAAGATAATCGGGATCATTGGAGCGAACGGTCAAGGGTTTTGCCAAAAGCCAGTCGGGAAGAGCCCCGTTTCTAACCTCGCCGTGACCAAAGGGCCCGATACGGATGATGACAGGCAAATCATATTGTGCGCACAGTTCAACAAATTTCCTTACATTTTTATTCCCCTCAAAATCGAATATGCCCTCCTCCTCTTCGTGCAAGATCCAGAACACGTAGGTGGCCATCATATTGATACCGCCCGCCTTCATTTTTTGAATCGCCTCTTCCCAATATTCCTCTGGGTATCGTGAAAAATGGAATTCCCCAGTTATCGGAATGATAGGTTTGGCATTTTGGGATAGATAATAGTTGTTTGCGGCAATGGTTTCGCCCTTATTATTGGTGCCGCCCAGATCTAGTTCTGAAACAATCTGTTTTTCGGGGATGTCAATATCAATACTGTAATGGTGGCCCGGTTCAATCTGTTGACCGTAACCAGACATCCAGCAAACCAGCACCACTGCTAAAGACAAAAGACAATGACCTCTTGTTCCTCTATTTTCCGTTATGTTAATAGGTCTGTCAAACATATTTTCAACGCGTTGTATGTGACTGGATAATCTAAACTCCAAACTTTTTAATTTTTTTCAAAAAGACCTTTTATAGCGTTGATCTCCAATGCTGTGCTCGGATCAAAAGCATCGCTTGCCACATATTTCTTTAAGCTATACAACAACTGTTGCGCCTCCAATCGGTTTTCCAGATCGGTGTGAAGGTCGACGCCTGAAAAGAGTAGTTTTCCCTTCCCTACCTTGGCCTCAAAAATTAGGGCCGTTCTGCGGTTTTCGAACCAGTCGTCGACAATGCGTACGACGGGTTTCAAATCTGGAGTGAAATCGTCGAGCACGATGGCGTTGGAATGCGACATGGCATCCCACCATTGCCAGTTGGAATGGTATTCCGTAGGGAATTCGGCCAAGGCAGGA
>NZ_JBGTHY010000387.1:0-2182 GCF_041745955.1 Pricia sp. | reverse complement strand
AATTTTGAAAGCAATTCATAGTTCTGGGCCAGCGTTTTGGCAAAGCCGAATCCGGGGTCGACAATAATATCGTTTATGCCGAGCTTTCTGGCTTGGACGATGCGTTCGGAAAAATATTTTAAAATATCGACCAGAAGATTTTCGTAATCCGTCTGCTTTTGCATGGTCTTCGGCGTGCCGCGCATGTGCATCATGATAAAGGGAACTTTATATTTCGCAATGGTCGGCAGCATGTTTTCGTCAAGCTTTCCTGCGGAAATATCGTTGATCAGGGCCGCACCGGCTTTCAGGCAGTTTTCGGCGACTTTGCTTCTAAAGGTGTCGATGGAAAGTATGCTATCGGGGAATTCCTTGAGAAGCCCTTCGACTATCGGTAGTATCCTTCCTAACTCGCCATCCTCTGAGACGGCATCCGCACCAGGCCGTGAACTGTAAGCGCCGACATCGATAAAGGTGGCGCCTTCCTTCAGCATCCTTTCGGTCTGTGACAAAATCGATTTTTCATCCTTGTATTTTCCACCGTCATAAAAAGAATCAGGAGTAATGTTCAAAATGCCCATTACCTTGGGATGGGTCAGGTCGATAAGGTGGCCATTACAGTTAAGCGTCATAGTAGTTGAATTAGTAAGGTATTGTTCATTCGACTTGATAAACCAATATTAAAATACGAACTTTGGGCGGTTCGGGAAAACGGACGAAATTTAAGCAATCCAAATCCATTTATGCAAAATACTTCCGCACAATACGATGAGGTCTTACAAACCTGTCGGGAGCTCTTCCAAAAAAAGATGGGAGATTACGGTAGTGCTTGGCGCATCTTGAGGCTTCCGTCATTGACCGATCAGATTTTTATCAAGGCACAGCGCATCCGAAGTTTGCAGGAAAATGAGGTCCGTAAAGTGGATGAGGACGAGCGTTCGGAGTTTATCGGAATCATCAACTATTCCATCATCGCCCTTATCCAATTGGAAAAAGGCGTTGCCGATCAGCCCGACCTTAGCACGGAAGAGGCCATCCAACTCTATGAAAAACATGCGACTGCCACGAAGGCGTTGATGGAAAACAAGAACCACGATTACGGCGAGGCATGGCGCGATATGCGGGTAAGCTCTTTGACGGACCTGATTCTCCAAAAACTATTGCGGGTAAAACAGATAGAAAATAATAAGGGCAAGACTTCCGTTAGTGAAGGGGTCGATGCCAATTATCAGGATATGGTCAACTATTCGGTTTTTGCGCTGATTCACTTGAAAGGTCAATAGGCCAGGAAGTTTTTTAAAGGGATTTTTTACAAGAGTTTAAACCCATAAGCCTCATCAACCAATACACTAATCCGAAGGAATTTTAACCTATGAAGTACATCGTAAACATCAGCAGAATCCTAGTCGGCATTCTCTTCATCATTAGCGGCCTGATCAAGTTAAACGATCCCGTAGGTTTTGCGTTTAAGTTGGGGGATTATTTTGCGCCCAGTGTTCTCAACCTTCCGTTTTTGGAGCCTCACGCACTGGCCATTGCCATTTGTATCGTAATTTTCGAGGTCTTGCTGGGGGTCATCCTTTTATTGGGGTTTCGAGTAAAGTTTACGGTTTGGAGCCTATTAATAATGATTGTAGGCTTCACTTTCCTGACCTTTTATTCCGCCTATTTCAACAAGGTTACCGATTGCGGCTGTTTTGGGGATGCCCTAAAATTGACTCCTTGGGAATCGTTTACCAAGGATATCATCCTGTTACTATTGATTCTTATTTTATTCTTTGGAAGAAAATATATCACACCGCTTTTTCGGACGAATACCATTCGGATTATTACATTGGCGGCGATTGTGTTCAGTATCGTTTATGGGTATTACGTACTCAACCATTTGCCCGTCATTGATTTCAGGCCTTATAAAATCGGTGCCAATATCGAGGAGGGTATGACCGTGCCCGAGGATGCCCCGAAACCGATTTACGACTATGTCTGGCGGTTCAACGTCGGGGGGGAAGAAAAAATAATCGTGACCCAAGGGGATTATCCTTCAGTCGACGGTGAGTTTATCGATGTGGAGACCACCGAGGTACAAAAGGGATATGAACCCCCCGTTCACGATTTTACCATTGAACAGGAAGGTGAAGATTTTGCCGCTTCGCTGTTGCAGGAACCCAAGTTGGTCATGGTTATCGCCTATGATTTGGCAAAA
>NZ_JBGTHY010000386.1:0-1936 GCF_041745955.1 Pricia sp. | reverse complement strand
AAGCTGCCGTTCTTGAATATCGCTTACTTTTCCGCTGGGGTAGAGTATGACCACCTTTACGCCCTCAACCCCTAAAAATCCATTGGCCACCGCGCCGCCGGTATCCCCCGAAGTCGCTACCAGAACGGTGATTTCGGATTTCTCCCCACGTGAAAAATAGCCTAGGCACTGGGCCATAAACCGTGCCCCGACATCCTTAAAGGCCATAGTGGGACCGTGGAAAAGTTCTAATGCTGCTACGTTTTCCTCGATTTCGACTATCGGAAAATCGAAGTCCAGCACTTCTCCTAAAATATCTTTTAAAACCGAATCGGGAATATCATCGGAAACGAATTGCCGAATGGCCTGAAAAGCAATGTCATGATGCGATAAATTCTGGATATCCTCAAAAAAAGAATCGGGTAGGGGCGTGATGCTTTCGGGGAAATATAATCCCTTATCGGGAGCTATACCCTTAATAACCGCATCTTTGAAGGATACGTTGGGGGCTCTTTTGTTTAGGCTGTAGTAGTTCAAGGGTTCGATTTTAAAACCTGCTGTCCCGCAGGCGAGTTTGTTATTTGATGATTTGAAAATGGACTGGTGTACGTTGTCGGGTGTGCGGTACACAATGCTTTTTTTTCAAAGTTCCTTCCTTTTTCAAAAGAGGGTGCTTTTCTGCTACCAGCTTCATTAGAGTTCACGAATGCCTTCAATATTGACTTTAGAAACATGCACATCATAATCTATCCCAATTTTTTTATAGACTTCCTTCATGGCACCTGCTACCTTTTTAGCGTTTTCCTCTCCCTTACTAAATGCAAAAATCGAAGGACCGGAACCTGAAATGCCACATCCCAGAGCTCCAGATTCCAAAGAAACGGACTTAACCTTATCAAACCCGGGAATCAAGATCGAGCGGATGGGCTCTACGATATGATCGATCAAAGAGCGGCCGATGAGCTCGTAGTCCTCGGTAAAAAGTCCCGCTACCAAACCGCCGACATTGCCCCATTGTTTGATGCCGTCGGCCAAGGTGATATTCGTCTTCAATATTTTTCGCGAATCGGAGGTCCGTACTTCGATCTGCGGGTGGATGACCGTAGCCCAAAGTTGCGGGGGACTTGGAATCGGAACAATATCCAACGGATCGTAACTGCGCACCAAAGTAAAACCTCCGAACAGGGCAGGGGCAACGTTGTCAGCATGGGCGACTCCGCTGGCCAGTCGCTCGCCTTCCATGGCGAATTTTACCAGTTGGAGTTTTGAAAACGGACGGCCGAGCAATTCATTCATTGCCCACACGGCGCCTGTAGAACTAGCCGCGCTACTACCGATGCCGCTACCGGCCTTGATTTTTTTATGGATTTCGATTTCGAATCCCCCTTCATAATCGCTTTCGGCCAGGAGTGCCAGTCCCGCTACCCCCGCAACGTTCAGATGGGTTTCAGTAGGCAGGTCTTGCCCGGTCAGTTTTGTAATTCGTATGCCTTTCTGGTCGACTTTCCGGACAATCATTTCGTCTCCAACGCTTTCCAAGGCAACGCCAAGCACATCGAACCCGCAGGAAATGTTGGCTATCGTAGCGGGGCAGAAGATTTGGAGTTCGTTGGTGTTCATTTTTAATCGCTATTGGGTTAAATTCCCCGACGCTTGCCCCGAGGATTATTTACTTTTTGAGCCCCCTCTTTTTTATGAACTCACAAACCTTAAAAATTCCTAAACTCACTTTTAAAAATTCCCGATCCGAATAATATCCGCAAATATTCCCGAGGCCGTTACATCGGCGCCAGCACCTGCACCTTTAATTATCATTGGCTGGTTCGGGTAGCGTTCGGTATAGAACAGCACAATATTATCACTTCCTTCGAGATTATAAAAATCATGGCCTTTAGGAATCTGCTGTAGGCCGACGCTCGCTTTTCCGTCTTCGTATTGGGCCACATATTTTAACTTA
>NZ_JBGTHY010000385.1:0-7594 GCF_041745955.1 Pricia sp. | reverse complement strand
GTTTTCCATTTTTTAGCAATTCCACTGAAGAATATTGCTGGTAACGGTAAATTGTCGAGTAGGAAAAGGGAGTTTCACCCTTCCCCTCTCACAGAACCGTACGTGATAGTCTCCCATCATACGGCTCTTCTTATTCAATCAATACCTTTAATTGGAATATCCAACGTGCCAGTGGTAAAACAGACTCGGATATTGCTTCCGAACCGTGTCCAACCATTTGTAGGCTTTCGTTAGATTGTTCCTATACCGTTTGTAGCGATATCTTGCCCATCTTACCAGTTTTATACGCAATATATAAAACACTTTGGACAAGCTATAGCCTCGGTATTTACCAAAGTAACGAATCCACCCTCGAAGTTTTGGGTTCAAGTGATGTGCAATCCCTACAATACTGTCGCATCGCATTCTTGGGATTTCCATTTTCCTGATCTGTTCAAATAATCGTGATCTTGACTGGATACTGATTGCGCAATCAAATCCCAAAAACAGTCTGCCTGTTTTCTTCGATTTTGAAGTGCGTGGCTGAAAAGTATAGCCCAAAAAGTCAAATTGGACTTTTTGGTACTTTTGTTGCCTTCTAAAATCCTTACAATACACAATCTTCGTTTTATCGGGATGTAATGTCAATCCACATTCCTCCACCCTTCCCTTGATTTGTTGTAGGCTCTGCTCTGCCTGACCTTGTGTCCTGCAATGAATGATAATATCATCCGCATACCGTACAAATTCAACGGAAGGGCCAAATCCTCCAAGCCACACATCCAAGGTATAATGCAGGAACAGATTGGCCAATAGTGGAATGATTGGTCCGCGTACACACTTGCAAACATTGAATTTGTAAGGCGAAAACGAATTAAACTACCAATCTTTCCATTCTTAGATTGTGTTCTTCAAACATTTCTAAAATTAGTTTTCGTATTTTATTGGTACCGATATATTCATCCCTTATACTTGCTGCGGATACAGTTTCCAAATCTTCATGTAATAGATTTTGATAAATCTCATAAATCCTATTTTTAACAATATCAAGTAGACGATTGGTTTGCCTTGCTTCCATCGAATATCCTATTATCTTATTGGCTTTAGCATTCCATTTAGTGATAGGCACTTTCCTCATCTTACAAACTTCGGCTCTTTTCCCATTGACTATTATTCTAAGATAAATAGTGGCCATAGTTGGGTCGCAAGTCCCCTTTTTTCGGATATAAAACAGCATGGACAGCAAATCTTGCATGATTTTTAAACTTTTGATACTTAAATATAGAAAATAAATCATTAGTGTCCATTAAAAACTTTTAAATGTTCTTTGAAATTACTGATAATCTATACGTTACAAGCCCCAAGGTTGCGTGACGATTTGAATTGATTAGGTTTAGCCCCTAAAAGTTGGCAAAGATGAATCAAGGCAAATATGTTTTTTCTCAATTGACCGGATATTTACCCCAACGGGTTTTCGATGGGTTTGTGAAAAATCACAATGGAAACAAGTATGTCAAGCACTTTACCTGCTGGAACCAACTGCTTTGTATGTTGTTCGGTCAGCTGACCAACCGGGAAAGCCTTCGGGATCTGATCGTTGCCCTGGATGCGCATAGTGGTAAATCTTATCACTTAGGATTGGGCAAAAGTGTTACCAGAAGCAACTTTGCCAAAGCCAATGAAGTTCGTGACTCCAAAATTTTTGAGGATTTTGCCTATCATTTGATTTCTATTGCCAGGGCATTGCGCTCTTGTGATGATTTTAAGATCAAGGGAAAAATTTATGCCTTTGATTCCTCCACCATAGATCTTTGCTTAAATGTTTTTTGGTGGGCAAAATTCCGCAGGGCCAAAGGTGGGATCAAACTTCACACTTTGTTTGATATCAACACGCAAATACCCGCCTTTCTACATATTACCGCTGCAAATGTCCATGATGTAAAGGCAATGGACGAACTGGTCTATGAAACAGGCGCCCATTATATATTCGACCGTGCATACCTTGACTTCACAAGGCTCTACAAAATTGAACGTTGTTCCGCTTACTTTGTGATACGTGCAAAATCGAACACCAAGTTCAAGCGGGTGTATTCAAACAAAGTGGATAAGCTTTCCGGGGTCCGGTGTGATCAAATTGGAAAATTAAGTGGTTTTTATACCTCCAAAGATTATCCGGAAAAACTTCGTAGGGTGAAATATTATGATGATGAGTCGAATCGAACCTTTGTCTTCTTGACAAACAATATGGAGGTTTCTGCGGACAAAGTCGCCCTCCTGTACAAAAAAAGATGGCAGGTCGAGCTGTTTTTTAAATGGATAAAACAGCACTTGAAGATAAAATCCTTTTGGGGCACATCTGAAAATGCCGTCAGGATCCAAATTTATTGCGCAATAAGTGCATATTGTTTGGTTTCAATTGTAGCGGATAAACTGAAATTGGAACGTCCCACCTACGAAATATTACAGGTTTTGGGTATCTCATTATTAGATAAAACCCCTCTAAATGAGCTTTTTACAAATATAGATTACAATAATGTCAAAGAACTTAATTATAACCAGCTGACACTCAGTCTATTTTAACTGGACAGCTATGAAAATAAATATCAAAAGACAATACCGTAACACACTGAAAACAAGATAAATAAAATCAATTCGGTGGCACTAAATCAAATCTCGTTATTGCCACCGAATTAGACACCTTTTAGATGGGTTTAGATGATACCGAATGACATCGTACAAAATGAAAAACCCTATAAATGCTGCCATTTATAGGGTTTTGATTCAATTTGATAGTTAATCAGTACTCGAGGTGGGAATCGAACCCACACGTCCGAAAACACTGGATTTTGAATTCAGAGCAGTTTGATATGATATGTTCTTAAATGACTTATAAATAGCTATTTATATTATTTTAGGAATCGTTAAAACCCATATTAAACCATAAAAAACCACTATTTGTTGTACCTATGTTGTACCTAAAATTCATATCTTTAATGTAAATATTATAGATATGTCGTCAAACATAAAGGTAACGCTTCGGAAAAAAGCAAATAAACAAGGGTTTTTTCCTTTAGTGGTGCGTATCACCAAAAACAGGAAAACTAACTATTTGTACACAGGGCATTATATTGATATTAAATATTGGGACGAGGACAATCGCGAGGTTCGGAAATCCCATCCGAATTCTAAACGTCTTAATAACCTTCTAATAAATAAATTGGCAGAGGCAAACCAAACCCTGATTGACTTACAAACGCATAAGAATGATATTTCTTCAAAACAGATAAAAAAAGAAATTGCCTCCCCGCTTTCCAAAACAAGTTTCAAGGATATTGCCGACAAATATTTAGATGAATTGGAAAAAACTAACAAATTACAGCGGCTATCTTCGGATAAAGCTCGGGTCGGCCATTTTGTAAGGTTCGTCGATAACGATGATTTGAGTTTTAGGGAAATTGACGAAGCTTTATTACGTCGTTTTTCCATGTATTTGAAAACTTCCAGAAAAGTATCGCAACGTTCGGTAATCAATAATCTAATTGTAATAAGAACCCTTTATAATAAGGCGATACGTTTGGGTATTGTAGACCGAAAGCTATATCCTTTTGGGGCGGATAAAATCCGTATCAAATTCCCGGAAACGGAGAAAATCGGATTGACTATAGAGGAAATACAATCTATCGAAGCATTAGACAATTTATCTGAACAAAAAGCTCATGCCCGAAATGTTTGGCTCTTTAGTTTTTACCTAGCGGGAATGCGGGCCGGTGATGTCCTCAAAATAAAATGGAGCGATATTTATGATGGTCGTTTGCACTATCGCATGGGGAAAAACGAAAAATTGCTGTCATTCAGACTACCAGCAAAAATCAACTCACTCCTGAAATTCTATGAAACAGACAAGCGATTTAATGAGGATTTTGTTTTTCCTGAAATGAAAAATGCCAATCTTAAGAATCCGAAGGATATTTTCAACAAAGTCAAAACCGCCAACAAGAAATTCAATAAATATCTTGTGCAAATTGCAGAAAAAGCGGCGTTAAATAAAAAGCTTACAATGCATATAGCTCGTCACAGTTTTGGCAATATATCTGGTGATAAAATACCTATTCAGATGTTACAAAAGCTTTACCGCCATTCCTCAGTTACCACTACTATACATTATCAAGCAAATTTCATGCATAAAGAAACTGATGATGCTTTGGAAAAAGTCATCAATTTCTAAAAATGTTAATGATTTCTGGGAACTTTGCGAAATAGAGAAATATTCTCGCGTTTTTCTTTCCTCTCCCTAGCCACAAAAGCACCCGTAAGGGTGCCCGATTTTATAGCCAAATACCTTAACCGTATCTACATCGATAAGCCTCGGCTCTTATACTTCGACCAATCGGTAAGCTCATCCTTGAACCCGTTGTAAACTTCCTCTTGTTCTTTACCTCGATTACCCAATAAAGCGCTGATAGCATAAACGCCTTTTCGCAACATGCGGTTTTGCCGGAAGCCGGTCTTGTGTTCGGATATTTCGATAATACTTTTCCGAAGTCCCTTTTCCATGTGGTGCTGCACCATTTCCCGGTGAAGGTTCGGGTAAACTTTTTCCTCCGTCAGCATAAAGGCGACCCTATCGTACATTCCCCGTTCCATTAGGTGGCCCGCCCATAGGTTCTTCAGATTGTTCTTGCCGTCCTTTACCAAAGCGTTGATAACGATGCGCTGGCCCATTAATGTTTTGTTCAGATCGGTAACGGAATTCAAATAAAGACCCGTTCTTTTTGGCAACTTGCAACTTGCTTTATGGTCCGTAAAAATGGATTTGATTTCGAAACCTTTTTCCGTCCTTTCGAAATAGAACCCCTTGGCATTGAAAAAGGCGATATAATCCTTCGGGGATTTTTCATAAGGGGCGTGCATCTGTTCGGCATACTTAAGATATGTGCTTAGGGCAGCTTTCTCAAATTGACGTCTAAATCCTAGTTCCATGGCCGCGTACAGTTTCGGAAAGATCATTGGCAGAAAAATGGCATATGCATTCAGCTTGGGGCAATTGTCGGCACCCTTAGCCGTCAATACTTTCAGCACCGAATGGTTTTGACGGACGAAACCGGTGAATACATATTCTTCCATGGCATTAGGGATGGGCAGGTGGCCAAGGACGAGGGGTACCGTATGCCTTTTCGAATCGGTAAAGGACAATCGATTATCATGATACTTTAGACCTAATGACTGGAAAAGAAGTCGAACGCTTCCTTTTTCCATTCCAACGTCGAATATGCCCTTTTCCAATACCTCACCGATAAGACGAAACTTGCTTTCCAAAATCTCTTTTTCTTTTTTGGTCTCCAGTCGGTACAATCTTTCCTTGACCGCAGGGAACTCGCGTTTAAGTGCTTCACTCAACAATTTTTTTCGGTCTTTGGGAAGATAGTTTTCAAGAAAAATATGGGTTTTCGAGGATATTATTTGCGGAAAGATATCAATTAGGTTTTTGGTTGCAATGTTTTCCGAGAGCAATCCGTCCGGTTTAATGGATTTCAGATAGGAGGTATAAAATGCTTCTTTTATGAGTTTTTGGATTTCCAACTTGAACTGCTTACTATCGATATCGATTTCTGTGGGTGTATCGCCATTACCAAAAATATCGGGTCGTTGTTCCATCCTGATACTTTGGCCCAGCTCCCTTTCCATGAACGTAAATCCTGATTTGTCATAAATCGTATATCCCAAGATGGTATCATGTTTTTCGTCAAGTTTTATATCGATGTTCTGGTATTCTTTGAGCGTTTCGGCCAAATCTTCCGGACGGATGGCCTTGAATAGTCCATATGTGGTCCCTATCTGATTCAGTAGGCGTTTCCTGTGCATGGGGATTAGCTTCGATTTCGAGTTGGCATCGAAGACCTTTTGAAGTTTCGGGCCGCTCAAACTCCGGTGTACGGCGGATCCGTTGATGAACCGTGTCCGGTAACCTTTTGGTTGTTCAGGCCATAGGCGACCCCTATCCTTCCGGATTCGTTCTTGGTCTGTTTTATTTCGATATGATAGGGTCCGGCCAGTTTTGCCAGTTCGTCGAAACTTCGCACCTTATGTTTTTGGAGGATGCCGTTCAGCACGTCCTGCAGATAGAATTTTGTTCCCTGAGTGTCGTCCATGCCGAATTGCAGTTCGGGCAATCGGTGGATAGGAAGCTCCCTTTGCTGTTTGGTGCATGGTGATGGCGATAGCCCAAACTTTTTTTCAAGGTACTGTTGGGTCGCCACGTTCCTCCGGTAGCTGTTGAAGGTTCCAAGGACCTTTCCCGACCCGTCAACGTTGGTCGTTACGATATGGACATGCTCGTGTTTTGTATCATTGTGCCTTACAACCACATAGGGCTGCTCCCCGTAGCCCATTTGCAGCATGTATTCCTTGGAGACTTGATTGAAGGTCGCATCGTCAAGATGTTCGCCATGGGGAAGGTTCAGGGTAATATGGGCATAGCGGTTCTTGGTGGCATTGCCCTGTCCCTGAAAATGCAGTATGCTCCCGAATAATTTCTGGGATATCTCCTGCGAATAGGTGTTCCCATAACCGAGTACGTGCATGCCCTCCTTGCCGAACACATAGTTCAGCACGCCCTGACAACTTTCCCGATACAGTATCCTTCCGATCATTCCGTTCGTTGCTTAAAGGTGATTTCTATCAGCTTCCGTAACAATCCATTGGATTTCTTGATCTCGTTCTCTAGACTGGTATTTGGACTACGAAGGTTTTTATGGTGCGCCAGTTTTATCAACTGGTTGATGTTGTTGCCTATCCTGTTGATATGATAGGCAAGGTCGGAGGTGTCCGGAAGCTTTTCTATTTCCCCCGATTCCCCGTTCAGCACCAGCCTTCTTAGAAGTGGACTGATTACGCCTCGTTCGGAAATATTGAGATCGTAAGATCCAGCGATAATCTTCAATCTTTCATATTCCGTATCGTTGAAACGGAGCATCACGTTATGGACCCGTTTCCTGTTTCCCAATGGTTTTCGGCCTTTTTTTCTCTGTTCCATTTCGTTCGCTTTTTAGTGAGAACACTTCGTAAGAAGTAGACAATTCTAAGTAACTTAGAATACAACTTGCGATCCGTTCCACGAATAAATATAGGTAATCACAATCGATTATAAAAATCTAATAATCAATATTTTATGATTTAAAACCATATGAATACGTATGAAACCATATGGGTACAGATACGCAAATTATCCGGTCTTATTTGGTGTATAAAAAATGGTGGGGAATATGGAAATGTTCCGGTTTTTTGTGGTCAGGGAGAAGAAAGGTCAAGCGGCCTTTTCGCCGCTTGTTCTTTTGCGCGGCTCAGAGGGGGTTGAAAAGCCGTAGACGAAAAGCCGGCCGAAAGCGGGCGGGCGCAGGTCGCCCGCTCGGTAGGGATTGTAGGCGGAGGTTTTTCAACTTCCGAAGGAACCTGGCCGAGCGAATCGATATCCAAGTTCAAAGATTTATGATACCATTTTACTTTGGGACAAACCCCGATTTTAGGGTTATCCTTTAATGAAATATAATAGGGAACTAATGGCCGGATTACGAAAAACCTATTTTTGGAAAGAATATTTATCCGGCGGTATATGTAT
>NZ_JBGTHY010000384.1:0-1686 GCF_041745955.1 Pricia sp. | reverse complement strand
ATCCATACCGTTTTTTAAATAGGATGGTTTCTTCTTTTGCAATTGGGTATAGAAGTTTCCTTCCGCTTCCTTGTAGTCCAATTGTATGCGCTGATTCGTGGCGACCGATTTTAAGGACTGGTATTTGCCTCCGGGCCATATTACCATAAGCGAATCGATAACGGAATCTTTTCCGACACCTAAATGAAGGGTCGGCGGAACGGAAGATAAATAGCCCCGGCTCGTAAAATTTTCTTGCGCGGAGACCCGTTCGCCGTTGTACAGGATCACTTTGGCGCCGATTCCTGACGGATTCCTATCTTCTCCCTTAATGGCGAAAGTCAAAAAATTACCGGTTTTCTTTTTCTCGGAAGTATTTTTAAGAAGGTAAGCTTCTTCATCGATATTGTTCACTATAATATCTAGATCGCCGTCATTGTCAAGATCGGCATATACGCTGCCGTTGCTGTAAGAAGCTTCTTTGTCGGACCATTTTTCGGTCACGTTTTCGAAGGTAAGATCACCAAGGTTTTTAAAGAAATAGTTGGCGATCTTCTTTTGGGGCATTTCAGAAATAAAGGCCATATCTTCTTTGGTCATGCCTTTTTCGATGCGCTTTTGAATATTTTCATTGGCAATAAAATTGATAAAATCCATATCGTTTGTCGCACCTTTGATACCGTTCGATACAAAGAGGTCATTGAGACCGTCGTTATCATAATCGGCCAGAAGGGCGCTCCAAGACCACTCCGTCGCCGAAATGCCGGACAGGTTTGCCATTTCACTAAAATTTTCGTTTCCCAAGTTCAAGTGTAGACTGTTCTGCATATACTGAGGGGCGTACCCGTTGCGCAAATAGTTCTGGTAGGTCGTGTAGGCATACTCTAGCCCCGATGTTTTATAGGTTTTCAAATTCTCCGGAAGCATGTCCATAGCAACGATATCGATACGGCCATCGTTATTGATATCCGCTAGGTCGTTACCCATCGAAAAATGGGTGGTATGGCCCAGCCGGGTGTCGTCCTTCGAAATGACGTCCTCAAACGTGCCGTCCTTTTGGTTGATATAGAGGTAATCGTTCTCGAAGAAATCGTTACCCACATAGATGTCGGGATAGCCGTCATTAGTAAGGTCACCAACGCCTAGGCCAAGTCCATAACCGATCTCACCCTGAAAAATACCGGCCTCTGAGGACACATCGATAAATTTTCCTTTTTCGTTTTTATAGAGTCTGTCTCCCGAAAGGGTATCCACCGACATTCTTTTGGCCCCTTTACCGTAGGTACGGTTCGGGTGTACCGAGTGGTTCAGGAGGTACATATCCAAATCGCCATCCAAATCATAGTCGAAGAAGGCTGACTGTGTGGAGAATCCGGAAAAATCAAGTCCGTACGAAGCGGCATCCTCTTTAAAAATTGGATAGCCCCTGTCGTCATTGCCCTGATTGACATAGAGCAAATTTTGTCCTTTCAAGTTTCTGTAGTGCCCTACCTTACAAACATAGAGATCCAATAATCCATCATTATTGATGTCGACATGCGTAACGCCGGTGGTCCATCCCTCTTTGTTGTCGATTCCGGCCTTTTTGGTACTATCCTCAAACTTGAAATTCCCCTTGTTGAGATATAATTTGTCGGCGCCTTGATTGGAGGTAAAATAAAGGTCTATGAGCCCGTCATTGTTAAAATCGGCTGCAGCAACACCGGC
>NZ_JBGTHY010000383.1:0-4351 GCF_041745955.1 Pricia sp. | reverse complement strand
TGCATCGGCCATGCTGTTCGTCTCCGCCAAGATAGCACAGTTTGCCTTGTTGCCACAGGGTAGGGTAGAGGCCAGTGATCGCGTATCCACCATGGTAAGGCAGATGGATGCGGAAGGGTTTGGGAACTGTACCAATACAGGAGCCTGTGAGGTGGAATGCCCCAAGGAAATATCCCTGTCAACTATCGCCCTTATGAACAGTGAATACCTCAAATCCGGCATAAAGTGATAGTGCGTGTTGTCCGCTATTGCATTGAAAACGGCTGCCCTGTACTTTGTAGGGCAGCGAACCAAAATTCCCCTGCCAGATTGATTTTTTTTCTTTGCGTTACGACTCGGGAGATGGGCAAATGCACAAACCGGTTGTTGACCATTCCGACCACAAATTTGGTCTTGCCCGCCATGGCACCGTGAACGGCATGGTAAGCGAGCCTGTTACAGAAAATACTGTCGCTTGCATTGGCGGGCGCACTTCTGATGATATAGCTCGGATCGATATATTTGATGGTCGCCCTGACGGAAGCGGCATCGAGATATTCCTTTATCTGATCCTTTAATAATAGTCCAATGTCCTTGTGCTTAACGTTTCCCGAGGCGTCCGTTACTGTATCGCCAGTTTCGAAAAGCTGTTGCCCCGCACCTTCGGCAACTACGATTACGGCATGGTGTTTTAGTTCCAACCGTTGTTTTAGGGCTTCCAAAAAACCGCTTTTCCCGTTCAGGTCGAAGGTCATTTCCGGTATTAGAACGAAATTGACAACAGGCATAGCTATGGCCGCCGAAGCGGCGATAAAGCCGCTGTCCCTTCCCATAAGTTTTACGATGGATACGCCGTTGTAGGCTCCCGTTGCCTCATTATGGGCATCCCGTATTATAGGTGCCGCCACATGGAAGGCGGTCTCGAAGCCGAACGATTTATCGATAAGGTCGATGTCGTTGTCAATGGTCTTGGGGATTCCTATCACCGCAATATCCAGATTTCGTTTTTCGATTTCCTCCCCAATGGCGTTTACTCCTTTCAAGGTGCCATCGCCGCCAATGGCGAACAGCAGATCGATTTTTTCGTTTTCCAAGGTATCGACCATTTCCGAAACGGATTGTGCGCCACGGGAAGAACCCAATACGGTGCCGCCGAATTCATGGATGTCCTTTACCTTGTCCGGTGTCAGTTCCCTCAATCCGTGACCGTTCGTGGGCACAAGGCCTTCGTAGCCATACGGGATGCCGAAAACACGCTCGACCCCGTAAAAATAATGAAGTGCCATCACAAGGCTACGGATCACATTGTTGATACCGGGGCAAAGCCCGCCACAGGTTACGATGGCCGCCGTGGTGTTCTCCGGGTCGAAGAACAGCTTTTCGCGCGGCCCGGCCTTTTCCAGACAAGCCGGTCGTTCGTTGTTTTTGATACATGTATCGAAACCTTGTAAAGAGACATCGACAAGTATCCTATCGTTTTCGTCAATAAATTTATAGAGTTTATCCTTGGTCGTTTTGCTCAGATGAATGGGCGATGGAATAGTTGCCGTACCGAGCGATCGGATATCAAAGTTGTTTTCGGGGTGCATCTCGCTAATTCCTTTAGGGATTTGTTAAGCTTCATTTTTCAGGTATGCAAAGGTGCGAAAGATTCTTGGGGAATCCCCCGGACCCTAAACATAAAAATCTTAACTCTCCCTGCGTTTTCCCGTAATCCCGGTTATTTTGATCCTAAAAACTACCGGAGTCCCCCTAGCATACGATTTGCCCGAAAATTCACTGATGAATTCCACTTCCTTTTGTTCTTTATGATGGATCATACTTTTTACCCCTTCCGTAAATTCATGCAGCTTTTGCTTTGCCGCACTACCTTCAAGCTCTTCAAAAGTGCCGTGTACCATGGCCGACTCCCAATTATGCATGGATGCTATTTCTTCGACCTGTACCGAGACCGATCTGTTCTTTCGCATGGCCTTGATCTTATGGCCTTCCCCCGAATAGCTGATCAGCGTATCATCCGTAGGGTCGAAATAATAGGTAATCGGGATTACGTAAGGCTCCCCTTGCGATACATAGCCAAGGTGCCCGGTGTAATTATTTCTGATAACATTCGTGCTTTCGCTAACGGTCAGAACTGTCATAATTGCAATTTTTAAAAGTTAATAATTCCTTTTCCTAAAAGGATGAAAAAGGATAAAAGTAGTTCTAAGGATAGACTTTGGACTATTATAGGGCGGAATGCCGATTTAATCATCTATTATCCAATTAGTTCAAGGTCGACAATGCTATATGCTTGGTATCCGGTGTCATCTTTCTCTCCCTCGTCCTCCTCATAATCCTCGCCCTCATTGCTCTGCCCCCCATCCTCCTCATAATCCTCGCCATTATTATCCTGCTCGTATGCTTCATCCTCTTCTCTTTCTTCTTTAGTATTATTTACGCTTTGATATACCACGATAAACATCTTTCCTTGATAGGATGCATCCGTAAGGTCATATTTTTCCATTGCGCTAGGTTCGATGTCCTGAAACTGAAAGGTCGTACCCTCCATATCCACAAAGCAGTATGTGCCTTGAACATACGAATCAAAACAGGCCTCTACCGAATAGGTTTCCTGTGCTCTTACGGCAGGGAAAACCAACATTAAAAATAAGATTTGAGCGAACATCAATTTCATTAGGGGAACATTTAGGTTCAAAAATAGGGTAGGTAAAACATCAAGGACATGATATTTATCAGTTTTGAAGAACATCTTACTTACTAGAGCGCATAGAAGACAACTTAGCATTGTTAATGATACCAAGCTTGGCTTTGGAAATAGGCGAAACGGCAAAAAAGGAGAAAAACTAAAACTTAAGACCATGAGAATCGCTTTACTTTTAATGCTATTGCTACACGGTATCATCCATTTTATGGGTTTTGCGAAAGCATTTCATTATGGCAACGTTGCGCAGTTTGCCAAAGAAATCTCGAAACCTATGGGATTGCTTTGGTTGTTGACGGGCTTGCTGTTTATTGTTTCCACCGGACTCAACATGATGAAAAGGGATACTTGGCCGATACTCGCCATGATCGCTGTACTTGTATCCCAAATCCTGATTTTTACGGTTTGGAGGGATGCTAAATTCGGAACCATCGCCAATTTCATTATTCTGTTGGCCGCCATCATCGGTTTTGCGTCCAGTCAGTTTGAAAATAAATATAAGGGGGATGTTCGGTCAGCGATTGAAAAATCGAAAACCCATTCCGAAATTATTACTGCAAGGGACTTGGAACGCCTACCGTTACCTGTGAAAAAGTATTTAGTGTATGTCGGTGTGGTGGGTAAACCCAAAATAAACAATGTCTGTATCGTTTTAAAGGCCAAATGCGGGAAAAGGGAAAGGATTGGTTTTCGTTTACCTCGGAACAATATAATTTTTTCGATACACCCACCCGCCTTTTCTTTATGAAGGCGAAGATTATGGGATTGCCCACATATGGTTATCATAAATACGATAGGGAAGGGGCGGGCATGCTCATAAAATTAGAATCCCTGTTTCCCATAGTCGATATCAAAGGAAAGGAAATGTACCCCGCGGAAACGGTCACTTTTTTTAATGACCTGTGTTTGTTCGCTCCGGCCGCACTTATTGATAAACGAATCACTTGGGAAACCATCGACCCCTTATCGGTCAAGGCCACTTTTACTACCATCAATATTAAGATCTCAGCTATTTTATCTTTCAACGAGGCTGGACAACTCATCAATTTTGTTTCGTACGACCGCTATTCGGTTTCCGAAATGAAGGCCTTTCCGTTTTCTACACCTGCCAAAAACTATAAAAACATAAACGGGTACAATCTGGCGACCTATGGCGAAGCCACATGGCATTATCCTGACGGAGAATTTGTTTATGGGAAATTTGAGCTGAAGGAAATAGAATATAATGTGTCCCAATAAAAAGATGAAACTACCATTTACATCCGAAGGGTTCTTAACCGTTTTTGAAAATTATAACCAGGCCGTTTTTCCAATGCAGGTTGTTTTATACCTACTTGCTGCCCTTGTGGTTTATCTATCGGCACGAAAAGAAGCGTGGACGGATAATGTAATATCCGGAATTCTTACCTTTTTTTGGCTTGGGATGGGAATCGCCAACCATCTAGTTTTTTCGCAACAATCAATAAGGCGGCCTATTTTTTTGAAGCACTTTTTATTTTGCAAGGTGGTTTCTTGCTGTTTTTATTAGCTTCAATAACTACCTGATAAATATCATAGTTATCCTGTCAACAGCATAGTATTTTTGTACGAAATACAATGAATCAATGCGCAGTTTAATCCAAAAGTATAACGTCGCTGGAGTGGAAATTGTACTGCAGTCTATCTTCC
>NZ_JBGTHY010000382.1:0-1761 GCF_041745955.1 Pricia sp. | reverse complement strand
TATATCGAGGAAATTTCCAAGCTCCCACCATCGATCGCACAGGTTGAAACGGCCATTCCCGCATTTATAGGATATACCGAAAAGGCGGTAGACCTCAGGGGCCAACCTTTGCTAAACGAGCCCAAAAGAATTACTTCCCTTTTTGACTATGAACGTTTTTTTGGGTTCGCCGCGGCGGAAACCGGACTAAAGGTCAGCGTTACAGGAGCCATTAACGCTCCCACTTCCGTGGATGTTTCCATTGATAACCGGTCCAAGTTTTTGATGTACTATGGCCTACAGCTCTATTTTGCCAACGGGGGCGGAGCGTGCTGGATCGTTTCGACCGGAAATTATACCGACGGTGGGGGCCTCATCAACTTTGCAGACCTGCAAAACGGCTTGAATGCCACGGAAAAGATTGACGAAATCACGCTCTATGTATATCCCGATGCCCAGGGATTGGATAACGTGGATAATTTTTATAGCCTGTTCGGGGAGTCGATGGACCTGTGTGAAAAACTTAAGGATCGCTTTACGGTAATGGACATTTGGCAGGAGCCGGGCCAACCCGATCTATTGGCCAATATAGACCTAATGCGCGACAAGACCCCGCCCGAAGAGAATACCATAAAGTATGGGGCCACCTATTTTCCCAATTTGGAAACCATTTTAGATTATTACTATGGGGGCGAGGGCACAGGGGATGCCAATGTGACTATCGAAGGTTCGTTCGCCGGAACTTTGGCGGACCTGAAATCGGCCAATAACGCCCTGTATTTCTCGGCGCAAAGCAAGATAAGGGATTTTCCCTTGGAGATGCCGCCATCGCCGGCAGTGGTCGGTGCATACGCAAGCGTAGATGCCTCACGCGGCGTATGGAAGGCGCCAGCCAATGTAAACATAGACCTTGTGGTCAGACCGATGATGAAGGTGACCGACGAACAACAGGAAAGTCTGAACGTGGATGTGAACGCCGGTAAATCGGTCAATGTCATACGGTCTTTCGTCGGCAGGGGGCCGGCCATAATCTGGGGTGCGCGCACTTTGGCGGGCAACAGCAACGAATGGCGCTATATTCCCGTACGGCGGTTTTTTAATATGGTGGAGGAATCCGTCAAAAAAGCGACGATGCAATTTGTATTCGAGCCCAACGACCTGAACACCTGGTCCCGAGTTAAATCGATGATCGACAACTTTCTGATACAGCAATGGCGTGCGGGCGCCTTGATGGGTACTACGCCAGAACAGGCCTTTTACGTAAAGGTAGGATTGAACGAGACCATGACCGAGGTCGATATCTGGGAAGGGCGCATGATCGTCGAGATCGGTATGGCCGTGGTCAGGCCCGCGGAATTCATCATCCTGAAATTCAGCCATAAAATGCTGTCGGAATAACAGAAAAAGTATAGAACTATAAAAACACCTAAAAATGGCAAGCAATAACGGAAATACCAACGGCAACTCCCCCTCTCCCGACGACATCGTGTGCAGGAGCCTCACGGTCATCAAACAGGACAAGGAAACGGCGGAAAGTGCGCAGAGCGCCGGGGAGATCTCGCAACAATCGAAGGAAGACGCAAAGGGATACAAGATATGCTGCCTCGACAGGGCCAAGGAAACCAACGGCATCTATCAAGACCTGCTGACCTGCGTCGCCCTGGGGCAGTACAAAAAAACGGAGATCGTTCAAAAGAACATCGACGACTACATCAAGAAGGATGCGGATATCGAAAAACTGATCTCGGAGTCCTCGAAACTTTTGGCGGACCTGTGCACCAA
>NZ_JBGTHY010000381.1:0-1517 GCF_041745955.1 Pricia sp. | reverse complement strand
ATCGGATTGCCAGTTTTTCTTGAACCAATCGAAGCCTATTTTAGTGGTCAGATCTATATCGGGATTCATTATTTTAACCGAGAGCAGTTTCATTTCCTTTTCTGCACAATGGAATAAATGCATGTTTTGGGCCGAAATATTTTCGAGATAGGTTACTTTACCCAGCACCCCTTCCCATATCAAATCGCTAAAAACATCGATTTCATTTTCCGCTACCTCCGGTTTTTCCTGTTTTAAACTTTTCCACTCCTCACCGGTAATGGATTGGGTGGCCAAAAAATTGATGAATTCCGGTTGCAGTTCTTCCAGTTGCTGTCGGGTAAGCCTTAAATACTTCATTCTGCAAAAATAAAAAGGCCATACGAAACGTACGACCTTATCCTTATAAATAATTGAATCGGCCTTAAAAAATATAGCGTAATCCGAATTGTACCTGCCAGCGGGATAGTAAACTGGCATCGAAACCGAAAGATTCGGTCAATTCGGGACTAAAGGTGTAGGTAGGTATATTATTTTCGTCTACGCTTACCGATACGGGGTTAAAATTGTTAGGTTGCTGTATCACGCCCCAATCACTGTTCAAAAGGTTTCCAAAGTTTAAGATATCGGCACTGAACTGAACCGTATGCGTTTTGTTTTCGGCAACGTTGAAATTATAATCCTGCAGAAATTTTACGTCCCAACGGCCGCGCCATGGTGCCAATGCCCCGTACCTATCGAAATAGTCGCCGCGGTTATCGCTCAGATAATCATCTTGTTGGATAAAACTCTCATAGGCTTGCGCTTGGCCATCCCCGGAGAACTGCATCTGCTGCACCTCGGCTTCCGTGGGAATATACAGCAGGTCGTTATTTTGAAACGAGCTGTCATTATTGATATTTCCCGCATAGGTATAATTGAAGCGTCCGCCTTGGGCATATTCGAAGAAGGTAGAAATCACGGTACCCCATCTACCTTGACCATATGTAAACTGTTTTGAACCGACCCCTATAAACCGATGGGTATCCCCATATTTGGAAAAGGACAGCACATCGTCGTTCGCATTGCCCAAATTGGGGTTAAAGTCAAAGGCATCGCCGGTGATTTCAGCTTCGATGGAATTTACGTCCTTGGCGTTCAAATAATTATATGCCACGCTGGCAAATAGTCCGTTGTCCCAATTTTTCTGCGCTTTTAAGGATGCGTTCCAGATTCTGCCCTTATCCGAATTTGTGAAAACATAGGCATTGGTAGCTCCGCCAAATTCATTGACCGCTCGATCTGCTGGTAAATATACCGGTCTGTTATCGACGCCCTGCAAGGATCCCGAAGGAGTATCCAATCCCCAGTTCTGTACATGGGCAGCGTTAAGATCCTTGGTATAGGAAATGTCAGCGGTCAAAATGATGTCGTTCTCAAAACGATGATCGGCACCGATATTGGTACGCCATACTTGAGGCCATTTAAAGTCAGGATCTACAATCTGATAAAAGAAAAAGTCAACGGCCTGAACCTGATTTCCCAACCACACAAAGGGG
>NZ_JBGTHY010000380.1:0-11303 GCF_041745955.1 Pricia sp. | reverse complement strand
CCTTCAGGATATCATCGAAGAACTCGAAAAACCCGGACTCGACCGCCGCGCAAAGGCCAAAGTCTTCACCTTTGACCAAAACGTAAGAAATATTTCCGATTTGCGGGACGGGCAATTACTTCCGGGTATTGTGAACAACATCACCAATTTTGGTTGTTTTGTAGATATTGGGATTAAGGAAAGCGGACTTATCCACGTTTCCAACCTTTCAGATACTTTTGTCAAAGATGTCAACGAGCATGTTCACCTACATCAACAGATAATCGTAAAAGTTATATCCGTAGATATTCCCAGAAAGCGGATTCAGTTAGAATTGCACAAGTCATAAAGCAATGCTCAAAATCGCCTTCCACCCCATCTACAAACACCCTTTGCCCGAAGGCCACCGCTTTCCGATGCTGAAGTACGACCTGTTGCCGAAACAGTTAGTGCATGAGGGTACCTGCACACCTGACAACTTTTTCGAGCCAGAAGTTCCCAATGACAAATATATCGTTGCCGTTCACGATCCGGAGTATTTCTACGATTTACTGAACATTAAGATTCCGCCTAGGGAGGCGCGTAAAATCGGCTTCCCGTTGACGGAAGATTTGGTGCAACGCGAACGTATCATCGCCGATGGCACAATGAAAGGCTGCGAATTCGCACTCGAAAACGGAATCGCCATGAACATCGCCGGCGGCACGCACCATGCGTATTCCGATCGGGGGGAAGCATTTTGCATGCTGAACGATCAAGCCATCGGCGCGCGTTATCTTCAGTCTAAAAACCTGGCTGAAAAAATTCTGATCGTAGATCTCGATGTGCATCAGGGCAACGGCACGGCAGAAATCTTCCGGAACGATGCATCCGTATTTACCTTTTCGATGCACGGGGCAGGCAATTATCCCTTTAAAAAGGAAAAGTCGGATCTTGATATCCCCTTGGAAAAGGGTACGGGTGACGCGGCGTACTTATCCATCCTTAAGAAAACCCTTCCTAAATTAATAGCCAACGAAAAACCCGATTTTATCTTTTACCTCAGCGGGGTAGACGTGATCGCATCCGATAAATTGGGCACACTGGCCCTGACCGTCGAAGGCTGCCGTCAGCGAGACGAATTTGTACTTGAAACGTGCCGTAAACTCCAGATTCCGGTACAATGCAGTATGGGCGGCGGGTATTCCCCCGATATCAAAATTATCGTTGAGGCGCATGCCAACACCTTTCGGGCTGCTCAACATATTTTCTTTTGACCGTCAAAGGGATATCCTGTACAAAAATTCTAAAAACGGGAATGCTATAATCATCCGAATTTTCAATAAATTACCCGCTCTTATCAATGACAGCTTTACTATCGTAGCCAGAAAATGAGCGACAATCCGTTAAGACTATCAAATTCTTCAATAGATTACTTCGCTACGCAAGCAATGATGGTACATTTTTGTAATTTCCCATATTGGAATCGGTTTCCAGAGAAAAATCTATCCTTTTATGAAGTTCAAACCTTTTGCAATAGCATCTCTGGCTGTTTTGGCCGTTCTATTTTCCTGTAAAGAAAAACAGACCGAGAGAAATCCTGTTCAAAATATCCCTCAGGAAAATAATTCCGAAAAAATAAAATTGATTTTTGACACCGATGCCAACAATGAACTCGACAATCAGTTTGCACTTGCCTATATGTTGCTAAACGGCGATGTTTTCGATGTTAAAGGCATTACGGTAAACGCCACGCGAAACGATAAAAGTGTTCAGGGGCATTATGACGAGGCCGAACGTATCATGCAACTTTGCAATCTAAAGGAAGCGGTGCCCCTGTTGAAAGGTGCGGAAGGAAATTTTAAGGATATCGGTAGCAATTTCGACCCCAGCAACTATGACGGGCAAGATGGGGTGGACTTTATGCTGGAGGAAACAAAAAAAGATTCGATTCTCGTCGTGGCCGTAGGTAAATTGACCAATATTGCCCTCGCTCTTAAAAAGGACCCATCCTTTGCCGAACGCACGAAAATCGTGTGGTTGGGAAGCAATTATCCCGAACCTGGGGAGTACAACCAAGACAACGATACCATTGCCATGAACTATGTATTGAACAGCAAAATTCCGTTTGAATTGGTCACCGTACGGTATGGTAAACCCTCGGGAACGGATGCCGTCGCCGTGACCAAGACCGAAGCAAATGACAAACTCCCGGGTATGGGCCCGAAGGCTACCGAACCCATTACGGGTAGGCACGGTGGCACTTTTGATACCTTTGGCGACTATGGAATCAACCTTTTCGAACATATTTTCGATCACATGAACACCACGCAGGTTACCCCCTCGCGTCCCCTTTTCGATATGGTAGCCTTGGCCATACTCAAGAACCCGGGGTGGGGCGTTACAAAACGTATTCCGTGTCCCATTTTGATAGATAACAAATGGGCGGAAAGACCTGAAAACGAAAGGACCATCCTAGTTTGGGAGAATTTTGACAAGCAGCCGATCTTGGCCGACTTTTACGAAACTTTAAAGCATCCGAAGCCTATCCAACCCTCTAACGCGCATTTTTAAATAGGCCAATTGGGGTGTGAGTACATTTTTTTTCAAGATATTACCTTGGGACATTGAACAACCCAATCATTCCGCATCGTATGAAAAAAGTCTTTGTTTTATCCCTAGTCATTTTTTCGCATATCTCGTTCTCACAAGATACGATACCCACGCTCGACGAAACGCGATGGGATATGTTCAAATATGACTTCGGCAACATGTTCAAGGGCATCGGTCACTCATACGCCCGCCCCTTTCATTGGCAGGGTAGGCATTGGGCACAGTTCGCCGGGGTTGTTGCCGGTACGGCACTGGTCTATACAGCCGATTATGAAACTTCGAGATTTGTCAGGGCGAACCGTGAAAGCGTACCGAACTGGATCCGTGATTACGGTTCGTTCTATGGGAGTCCACAAAACAACTTTCTGGCTACTTCCGGGGTATATGTGGTGGGTCTATTTACCAAAAACGAAAAGTTGAGGCGAACCGGAGTATTGCTGGTAGCCTCCGCCGCTTCTTCGGGCCTATTGCAGCAGGTGCTCAAATCAGCGGTAGGACGGGCAAGACCTGAATCGGGATTGGGAAAAGATACGTTCGACCCCTTCAATTCGAACCGAAGGTTCCATTCATTCCCCTCCGGCCACGCGCTGTTGGCCTTTACCAATGCATATGCTATCGGCAAACAGTTCAAAAGTCCGTGGGCAAAAGCCGGTATCTACACCATAGGGGCCATCCCTGGGATATCCCGTGTATGGGACGGCCAACATTGGCTCAGCGATTTTGTGTTCGCCATTGCCATCAGCGTCGCTACCGTAGAATCGATAGACCGTTATCTCGACCGTAAATACGACAAAAAGTACAATAGCGAAGCTGAACACCGAGCCTATCTCAAGGATAAGAAAACGAGCTGGGACCTGAATTTTGGGGCGGGGACTGTTGGGGTTGTTGTTAGTTTTTGAATCTTTTCCAAAACGGATTTTTGTTTATGAATGCATTTCGAAACTTTGTTTTTTGGATGAGGAGCCCTCTTTTTGGGAAGATTTACAGTTTATTTTGGGACGCCCTAAAGCTCCTACTACAAGTGCATTACTGGTAGGGGCGGGCACGTTAGAATTCGAAATCTCGAATGCCAAAACTTGGGACTTTAAAATTTAATTTAACAATTTTTTATGGTTATAGTTAATAAATTGCTATTTTAGACCCCAATTAACCTTAGAACCTATATTTATGAACAACTTAACCAATGTCAAATACAAAGGTGCGCATGGGATTCGCGTTTTCTCAACACTATTACTGTTTTTTGGCGTAATTGCATTCTCAACTACTATTGCTCAAACAACTATTACAGGCACGGTATCGGACGAATCGGGAACGCCATTGCCTGGCGTAAGTGTTGTAATCGATGGGACTTCTGTAGGGGTTTCTACCGATTTCGACGGTATTTATTCGATAGAAACCGAAAGTGCGGACGCTACTCTTGTATTTTCCTATATCGGCTTCTTGACACAGAACCTCCCAGTGGGAGGAAATAGCACAATCGATGTAGTAATGCAAGAAGATGTTCAAAATCTTGAAGAGGTTGTCGTCGTAGGCTACGGTACCCAAAAAAGGGCGACCGTGTCGGGAGCCGTAGCATCTGTAAAGGGCGAAGAACTCACTAAATCACCTACAGTAAACATTACCAACTCACTTTCGGGTAGGGTTGCAGGTCTTTTTGTGCAACAGGCCAGTGCAGAACCCGGAAATGATGCTGCCACTATACGTATTCGCGGTTCAAACACCTACAATAATACAGGTGCCTTGGTCGTGGTTGATGGTATACCGGACCGGGATGGCGGGTTAGGCCGTATCAACCCTGCCGATATTGAGAGTATCTCTGTACTGAAGGATGCTTCTGCAGCAATATATGGTGCCCGAGCAGCAAACGGGGTTATATTGGTTACCACTAAACGAGGAAAAACCGGAAAACCGAAAATCACGTATTCATCCCAACAAGGCTGGGCGGCACCTACCGTAATTCCCGAAATGGCAAATGCACCACAATATGCAGAGTTACGGAATGAACTGGAGGTATATAACCTTCCGGAAGAAGAATGGCAGGGAGCAACCGATGCTTTTAATACAGCATCAGGTACCTACACCAGACCTGACGGCTCAACAAGGGATGCTATATTTACCCAAAATGACATCGAGCTTTTCAGAAATGGTCAAGATCCTTGGGGGCATCCCGATACTGATTGGTTCAAAGAAACGCTCAAAAGGGGCTCTTCACAAGAAAAACATACCATGCAGCTTACCGGAGGTAGCGAAAACTTCAACTACTTTACTTCGTTAGGCTATTTGAAACAAGATGCCTATTACAAAAGTTCTGCAACGGGTTATGAGCAATACGATCTTCGAATTAACCTCGATGCAAAGATCAGCGACGGCATTACGTTTAAAATAGGAGTCTTGGGAAGGGAAGAAAAGCGCTTTTACCCTACTGAGTCTGTGGGAGCAATATTTAGGATGTTGACCAGGGGAAGGCCCACCGAACCTGCGTATTGGCCCAATGGATTTCCTGGACCCGATATTGAAAACGGCCAGCAACCTGTTGTTATTACCACTAATGAAACAGGCTATGACCGTGATACCAGGGATTACTTTCAATCGAATGCCACATTGGACATCAAAATTCCATGGGTTGAAGGGCTTACATTACAGACTACTGCCGCCATTGACAAAAGTTTTTTGAACAGAAAAGTGTGGCGAACCCCTTGGGAACTCTATACTTGGGACGGAGTCAATCGCAATGAGTCAGGCCTCACCCCGGTTCAAAGAGGACCGGCCGAACCCAACCTAAGGCAATTTGCGCAAAATCGTTTGAGTATTCTCCTGGGGGCTAACCTTCAATATCAAAAATCATTTGGAGACCACAATGTATTGCTTCTCGCAGGTACCAACAAAGAAACTAAAACCTATGAGGGCTTTGAGGCTTTTCGTAGGTATTTCATTTCACCGGTAATCGATGATCTTTTTGCCGGGGGTAATGAAGAACAGGACATTGATGGTTCTTCTAACCGTGCATCCAGGTTAAATTATTTTGGAAGGGTTTCCTATGACTTTCAAGAAAAATATCTGATGGAGTTTTTATGGAGATATGACGGATCCTATTTATTCCCCGAAGAAACACGCTATGGCTTTTTCCCTGGATTTACCGCAGGCTGGGTTGTCACCAAGGAAAATTGGTTCGACAGCTCGAACAGCGATTCTTGGTTCAATTTTCTGAAATTGAGGGGTTCCTGGGGACAGTTGGGTAATGACGCTTTTAATGATGATGAGTTTCCGGCCAACCAATTTTTGGCTACCTATGGCTTCGGAAGCTACGTAGTTAACAATGCGTTGGTAACCACTTTGAGCGAATCGACCGTTCCCAACCCAGGCATTACTTGGGAGGTCGCCACGAACATCAACGTTGGTCTTGACGCCCGCTTTATCAAAAACAAGTTAAACCTAGAGTTTGATTGGTTCCTGAACAAAAGAACCGATATTCTAACTACACCGTCCGCCTCCTTACCCGCACTTTCGGGAATTACACCACCTCGGCAGAATATTGGTGAGGTCGAAAACAAAGGTTTTGACTTTATTCTTGGCTGGAATGATTTTATTGGTGAAGACTTCCAATATGGCATTTCGGTAAATGCAGGTTATGCCAAAAACGAGATTATTTTTAACGATGAGGCAGAAGGCTCGCCCGAATGGCAAAGGCAGACCGGTAGAACTATCGATGCCCAACTGATATATGGCTATGACGGTGTTTTTGCCACTCAAGCCGATATCGATGCGGAAACTTTGGATTATTCGGCATTGGTAAACAATCTGCGGCCAGGTGATATGAAGATTTTAGATTTTGATGGTGATGGACGCATTACACCAGATGACCGGTATAGAAATGACAAAAACTTTAATCCCACACTCCAAGGAGGCGTAAACCTAACGGCAAGTTATAAGAATTTTGATTTGAGCCTGTTATTTCAAGGGGCTTGGGGAGGTGAACTATTCTTTAACTTTAGCGAGGCGGGCACCATTGGAAATTATTTGGAAAGGGACTATAACAATCGCTGGTCGGTCGACAACCCCAGTAGTGTCTATCCAAGAATTACCAATCGAGCCGACCAATACTATAGTAATGGTAATACGTATTGGAGGCAAGATACCGATTATATTCGACTGAAAAACTTTGAAATGGGATACAATTTTCCAGAGGAAATAGTAGGTCAAATCGGTCTAAGCAATTTAAGGTTCTATCTTAACGGGGCTAACCTGTTTACTTGGACCGATGCACTGTTCGATCCAGAAGGGTTGAACACAAGTGGCAGAGATTATCCGGTATCCAAAATTTTTAGTGCAGGATTTTCACTATCTTTCTAAAAAAATAAAACTATGAATATGAAAAATTTAATTATCAAATGGGGAATCATCCTACCTATAGTCGCGATAATGGGCTGTAATGATGATTTTACAAGTATTACCCCGCTAAGCCAAGTTGCAGAAGAAAGTGTATGGTCCGATGCTGGTCTTGCGGAAGCGGCCGTGACCGGAGTGTATAATGGACTGGGAGCCGGAGGCCTCGATGAACAGATGCTGGCATCATTGACCGATGAGGCCATATTTACCCATACGGGACGAGGCATCAATACCATAAACGAATCGCGAGCCAATTCTGCCAGTACAGGATGGATAAATAACACTTGGAATTGGGACAACATGTATGGGTATATTCGGGATGCCAATCTGGCCATTTCCAATTTGGCCGATGGGGGTATTGAAGATGCAGAATTGGTAAATCGCCTAACCGGAGAAGCTCATTTTCTTAGGGCCTACTATTACCATCAGCTATTACGATTTTATGGTGGAGTGCCGTTAATCAACGAACCTCTAGATTTAGACTCTGATTATAACATACCTCGAAATACATTCGCGGAGTGCGTTGATTTTATTGTTGCCGATTGCGAGCGGGCTTTTGAGCTTCTTGACGGTCGCAATTTGGATTCCGGTCGTGCCAACCCTACTGCTGCCCTAGCCCTAAAGGCACGTGTGTTGTTATACGCAGCAAGCGATTTGCACGATTATCCTACGGCATCAGGAAACTCAGAAGTTTTGGCCAGCTATTCGGATCCGGAGTTGATAGCCTACACCTCCGGCGACCAGCAACAACGATGGATACAGGCCCGTGATGCCGCAAAGGCCGCACTTGATTATTCCACGGCGGGCTATATGCTCGGATTAATGGCTCCGGTGTCATTGGAAGAGGGCCAGCAAAATTATAGTGACATTTACCTGGCCCGCAACGGTGGAGAAAGCGATATCATATGGGGACGTCAATATGTAGAAGCCCAAGGTCCCGGTCGTCGCATCGGACTTTTCAACGGCCCGAATGGGTATCATAACTGGGCCGGGAACGCACCCCTACAGAATTTGATAGACGACTATGCCATGAGTGATGGTTCGGAATTTGATTGGGACAATCCGGATCAAGCCAGCGCGCCCTATGAAAACCGTGAACCCCGATTCTACGCCACTGTATTATATGATGGGGCGGAATGGAAACCCCGACCTTCAGATGTTGCGGAGCGAGATCCCGCCAATGAAATACAGACAGGACAATATGATATTGTCGCCGGCGGGGAAATAACAACCCATTTTGGATTGGATACCCGCCAAGGCCCAGTAGAGGATTGGAATGGTACAAGAACCGGATATTATATCAAAAAATTCATTAACCCCGATCCTGACTTTGTCGATCAGACCGGATTTCAAACCATACCTTGGCCCTTCTTTAGGGAAACCGGACTGGTGCTTAACTATGTCGAGACCCTTTTGGAAACCGGTGATGAAGCGGAAGCTACAAATTGGTTGAACCAAATTCGATATCGGGTAGGCCTTCCTGCGGTCACGGCCTCAGGTGGCGAGTTGATGGAAGTCTATAGAAACGAGCGGCGGCTCGAACTTGTCTATGAAGAACATCGGTACCACGATGCGCGAAGGTGGATGATTGCCCCTTCAACGCTTGGTGCGCCCGCAACGGGCATTCAAATTACGGGCACCTTACGCCCTGGCACCAATGTAGCCACCTATAAATATGATCCCGCAAACTATAATTATTCGTATGAGCCGACCGTGGTCGATCCAGGCTTTGAAAACCGATTGTGGTTGGACAAGACGTATTATGTGCCCATTAGAATTGCCGAACTGAATGCCAACACAGCCTTGGTCCAAAATCCGGGGTACGACTAATAATGGTTGGTGGCGCAATACCCCTAAGAGTTATGTCTAAAGAAAACGACCCATGGTTGAAACATTGGGTCGTTTTCTTTGTACTCCTTTTAGGTTTTAATGTTTTAAGCTAGGTTTGTTTCATCAAAAGGTCATATATTCATACCAAGTATCCTATAATATAGCTACTAAATATTGGAAATTTTGATTAGAGAGCGCTTGAAAATGATAAAACATGTTTTCATTTATACACTTTTGATTCTTGCATTGGTCAGTTGCAAAAGGGAATACAAACTTTCTAACCTTGACGCTGAAAAGGAAGCCCTTTTTACCAAACTTACCGTAGCGGAGACTGGAATAGATTTTTCCAACGAACTCGACGAGAATCTAAAATTCAATGGCCTTCAATATGAGTATTATTACAATGGTAGCGGTTTGGCCGTTGCCGATTTCAACAATGACGGATTAAAGGATCTTTTCTTCGTCTCTACGTTAAAGCAGTACAAACTTTTCCTAAATCAAGGCAACCTAAAATTTTTGGATGTATCGAACTTGACTGGAATATTATTTCGGGAGCGGTTTTCGGGAGGCGTTACTGTAGTTGACATCAACAACGACGGATGGATGGATATCTATGTATCCAACTCGGGCAAGTACAAGGTCGCTGAAACCCGAAAGAACAAACTCTATATCAACACAGGTGCCAAAGGCGAAAACAAAATTCCAGTCTTTAAGGAAGAAAGTAAAAAATACGGTTTGGATTTCGCCGATTGTTCCACACAGGCCACCTTCTTGGATTATGACAAAGATGGAGATCTCGATATGTTTCTGTTGAACCATTACCCCTCTCCTTATCCTACCGACAAAAGTATCGCAGAACTTACGACCACAGATGGTGGCGTAGCCAATGATCGATTATTACGCAATGACAATACGCATTTTACAGATGTTAGTAAGGAATCGGGAATAGCACAAAACCGCCTGGAATATGGTCTTGGGGTCGCTGTGGGTGATGTAAACAATGATGGCTGGCCGGACATTTATGTCTCCAACGATTATTCGGGCAAAGACCATTTATACATGAATACTAAAAACGACGGTTTTACCGATAAGATTCTAGAAGCTACAGGCCATATTTCGTTCTTCGCCATGGGCAACGACATTGCCGATATCAATAACGACGGCTGGATGGATATGATGGCCGTTGACATGATGGGGGAAAGCAACTACGATATCAAGACCAGTATGAGCGGCATGAACCCGAAAAAATTCCATGAAGCCGTCGATGTCGGCCTTCACCACCAGTACATGTACAACACCCTTCAACTGAATTCCGGGTTTTTAAATGACAACGATGTACCTATTTTCTCGGATATAGCCCAACTGACCGGAGTGGCAAGTACCGATTGGAGCTGGGGGCCGCTGTTTTTCGATATGGACAATGACGGTCTAAAAGATCTTTTTGTTTCCAATGGCATAAAAAGGGATTTTAGAAACAACGACTTTGTAAACTATGTCAATAAAAAACAAGACAGCATCATAAATGCTGAAAAATTCGATGCCAAAAAATACATTTCCGACGTCTTGAACAAAATGCCGGAACGAAAAAGGGAGAACTTTTTCTTTAGAAACCAGGGTGATCTCAACTTTGCAAAAATGAATAAGGTTTGGGGCGACAGTACCCTGACCAGCTCAAACGGTGCCGTATATGCCGATCTTGATAACGATGGAGATTTGGAAATAGTGGTCAACAATACGGATGACCCCGCCTTTATTTTGAAGAACAATTCTAGGGAATTGGGTCTTGGCCATTACTTGGCCGTCAAATTAAACGGCCCTGAAAACAACCGTGACGGAATCGGGGCAAGGGTCATTGTAACCACTCAAAAAGACCGTCAGGTCCAAGAACTCTATTTTACGAGGGGGTTTATGTCCGCCATGGGCCGAGAACTACATTTTGGCCTTGGGGCTTACGGAAAAGCGACCATTGAGATCATATGGCCCGATGATACATATCAGATCATCGAAGAGGTCCCTGCCGACCAATTAGTAACGTTGGACTATGCAAATGTCACAACCAAACAGCAAATAAAAAGGAAAGTGGAACCAAGGTCCCGCTTATTTGAAAGAACCATAGTCAAAGGTATGGATTACCATCATGTCGAAAATGAATTCGATGATTTCAAAAGGGAGAGCCTACTCCCTCACAAAATGTCGAACGAGGGGCCTTCATTGGCCATCGGTGATATTAACGGTGACGGTCTTGATGATATGCATGTGGGTGGGGCAGTAGGACAGGCGGGAGCCCTATTTGTCCAAAATGATAATGGCACCTTTTCTAAGACGAATATTGAAACATTTCAAAAAACATCCGGTCATGAAGATGTCGCTTCCACATTTTTTGATGCGGATGGTGATGGCGATTTAGATCTTTATGTGGTAAGCGGCGGCAACGAATATGAAGAAGGATCAAATTACCTTATGGATAGAATTTATATAAATGACGACGAAGGTAAATTTGATCTTATTCCTAATGC
>NZ_JBGTHY010000379.1:0-6045 GCF_041745955.1 Pricia sp. | reverse complement strand
CTAATTCCGGTATACTGCCATGAAATTTTTCTTGAGGTGGAAGAAACCCGTGACATCCTCAATTTGCGACAAACGTCGTGCCCAAACTAACAATGAAAGCATGCAGTCCGTCGTTACGGCTATAGTTGTTTATCCGCAGATCTAAAGCCTTCAACCCGAAACTGAGGATTTTCGCCTTAGTAAAAATATCCTTATACCGAATGCCCAAACCGTATTGATGGGCATAATATTTCGAAAGGTCATAATCGGAAGTATAAAAACTGTGGCTTGTTAGGGCGACATCCTTTTCATAAAAATAGTCCGCTGCAGATTGTTTGAAGAACCGATAGTTCGGATACAAAGTAAAGGCATCACTTAATTTGATCGGCACCTCCAAACTGGCCGTATGTGCCGTAATGCCCCAATCATCATAATAGAATCGGTAGTAGCTTCTCAAAATAAATGTATCGTTCAGGTAATAGTTCAATCTTCCACCCATGGGCAATTTGAACCGGCTATTCGGCAGTCGTTCCACATCGTCGGCCAATTGAAAATCCTCAATAAAAAAATCGTTTGAATCACCAAAATACACCCGTTGGAAAGGGGTACTGAGAAGGCCATTCTGTACAACGGCATCCATAAAAATAGCTCCTTGCCATCTTTTGCCCAAAATCTGGGAAAGGCCCAATGAAAGCGAATATGAATTTCGTTGCACGTCTGAAAATGCATTGAAATCTGGCGCATAAATACCGTTACCGACCGTTCGGGAATCAAAAAAACCATCCCTTAGTTCAATGGGATATTGGGGATTCCACTTATCAAAATACACTTTGCCGCTAAACGACACCTCTGTATTTTTTTCATTGAACGAACGGGAATATCCACCGCCAAATCCCAAGGAAAAATAGTCGTATTCCGAAGAAACATAGGCGTTCGCGGTAATCATCGAATTGCGATTTTCAGAACTGTGCGCGTACGACGGATTGAAATGAACCAGCACATCTTGCTGCGAAGCCCCCGAAGAAGCGCTGAACGGACTCACCGTTCGGTTCACATCGCCATCCAAGGGATTTATATTACTTGAAGAAGCCGAAGTGTAGGCCGAGATACCCACATCGGCGGTCAAGACATCATCATCGTTCAATGGGATACTAACCACTAAAGCGGAAGTAGCATCGGTCAATTCTTCCGTTCCCGACCCCCCCGTTACCGCGGCGTTTTGACCATCTTGTCCGTAATAACTGAACAGCAGATCGATTTCAGCGGACTCCAAGACCCGTTTTTTATAGGAGGTATCTTCTTGGGAGAAAGCCAAGGTAATGGTGAGAACTAGCCCTATTGTGATTGTAAATTTCAATTTTGATGAGTTCGGTTTGGTTGTAGTTTAAAAGGTATATAGGTCGCTGGCTAGAACATTTAGAATTCAAATTTCAAATCAATTACAGCCACAGCCTCCCCCGCTCTTCCCACCATTGGCGCCTGCAGCGGCCTCGCGATACACCTGAAAATTAGTCTCGAAACGTTCCGACTCCTTTGCCGAAAGCTGCATTTCGTCATCATTAATGTACGCTTTTTCGTAGGGTTTTACCGCTACGCAGGAGGTACAAAACACGCCAAACACAAAAAGAAGTAGTACTTTTTTCAACACTGAAATCTTAGGTAGTTCGCCCAGTTGCGAATGGATTTAGTAAAATCAGAATAGCATTTCAATTTAGAATCAGCCTTATGGGGTACTCTCAAACAAAATTCCGCTACTCTTATGAACCTTGTTATCGCTATCCACCAAAATAACTTCGGTACCCCCTAATTGGTTGATCAGCGAAAGTCCCGCATCTTTGCCCATGATGAAGACCGCCGTGGCCAGGGCATCACAAATCTCGGCACTTTTGGCGAATATAGACACGCTATTCACGCCTGTCGACGGGTTACCGGTTCTAGGATCGATGATATGGGAATACTTTATACCATCAAAAACGACGAACTTTTCATAATTGCCGGAGGTCGCCACCGAGGATTCAACTATGGGCAGCCATGAAAATATCTTTTCTTTACTCAGCGGATTGGCAATACCGATGAGCCATTTATCCCCGTTAGGCTTGGTGCCCCATGTCGTAAGGTCTCCCGCGGCATTTATGATTCCTCCGACGACCTGTTTCGATATCAGCAGATCTTTGGCCTTATCGGCGGCGTATCCTTTTCCGATGGCGCCGAAGGAAATTTTCATCCCTTTTTCCTTTAGAAAAACGGTCTGATCGTCTTCGTTCAAAAGGATTTTTTGATATCCGACCTTGGTTATGGATTCTTCCAGTTCTTCATCCGTAGGTTTGCGCTTCATCGAGCCGTCGAATTTCCAAAGTTCATCCATGGAAGAAAAGGAGATATCGAAAGCCCCATCGGTAAGTTCCGATATCTGTTTGGCCCGTTCGATCAGCTGAAAAATTTCCAGGCTTACTTTTACGGGGCGGATTCCAGCATTTTGATTAATTAACGACGTCTCGGAATCCGGATTCCAAGATGAAATCAAGGCCTCGATACGCCTGATCTCCGCGGTAGCCTCATCGATATTGATCTGGCCTACATCGTGGTTACCGGCTACCACGGTAATATCGAAACGGGTACCCATCAATTTCAGGGTCTTGTTCGAGGTGACATACTCCTTTTCCTGGCCAAAAACGCCCACGGTCAAAAAGCAAAAGAGGATGCAGGTCAATAATCTCACTTTAAAAAGGAATTTAAACGTTTTATATACGCTTCCGGCGTGCTTTTCAGATATCCGGTCTCGCCCAAACTGTTTTCATGGCTATCCAAAAGCAAAACCAGTGGAAAATGTCCATTCGGATTATATTTCCCCGCCAGTGCATTGTTTTGTTCTGCAACCGCTACCGGTAATCGATTCGCTTTTTTCTTGGGGAAATCCGCTTTGTAAAGCACATAATTTTTATTGGCGTAGGTGCGAAAAATATCGGATTGCCAGATACTTTTATCCAGTTTGATACAAGGAGCACACCAATCGGAACCGGCGAACACCAAAAGCATAGGTTTATGCCGTTCTTTGGCTACCGTAAGCGCTTCTGCATAACTCGCTTGCCACTCTTGGGCAAAAAGTGCGGATGCAAAAAACAGTAGTAAAATGGAGAGGTATTTCTTCATAGCAACCCATAAGGCAAAATCAGCCCATTATTCAAATATCCGGAGGACCGTTCCGGTTAGTTCAGTCTTAAAAATTTTAAGGGACTTGGCCGGTCGGCTGTCGACCTGGTTCATGGGAGTTCCGTTTTGCTCAAAGCGGGATCCATGCACATCGCAGAAAAAGATGCCGCCTTCACGGTCCGTAAACCTGACTTCTGCATAACCTTCATGACTACATACCTGGCTGGCCGCTACAAAATTACCTTCGAGGTTTTGGACCACTACCACTGAATTTTTCAAAATAAAACCTCCGTTTTTGGCCAATTTCCGGGCTTCCGAAGATTCCAAATCCACGGTAAAATCAACGCCACTCGGCACGGGGGTGTTTCCGCCCGCCCCGCCATCGTCCTTCGAGCATGCGCCCAAACAGGGAAAGGCGATGGCAAATGCGGCACCGGCCCCTAGGCTTCTGAGAAATTGTTTTCTTTCCATAACAATGGTTTAGTATAAATAGGCCTACCACTTAGAAAACGAGTTTTTATGATTTTCTAAATGGTATGAGTATTGAACGCTACAATTGTAGGAAAAGTATACTTTGATATGGGTTATGGCCAAATTCAACGTTCGAAACAGAAACTATAGCCCTAAGGGAGCGTGTTTCGGACGGACGACAGGTGACGGAACAGCGATGTCACGTGATGGGTGATGGATACTTCATACAGGATGTCTAAATTAGGATTTTTAGCATCGGGGACTTTTACGATATTGGGTGGATGGCGATTGCGGATGGGGAATCGCCTATGGAGAATGGCAAAATGATTGATCAATAGGAAAAGCTGCCGAATTTGCTTTTGATGGTCAATTTTTTAGAGGGATGTGCCACTACCCTGCCCACAATTCTCGCATCGACATCAAAACTTTGTGAAATAGAAATCAAATCATCGGAGATGGATGGATCGACATACAACTCCAGCCGATGCCCGCAGTTAAACACTTGGTACATTTCTTTCCAATCCGTTCCCGATTGTTCCTGGATCAACTTGAACAACGGCGGTATAGGGAAAAGATTATCCTTAATAATATGGAGGCTGTCAATGAAATGTAGGATTTTGGTCTGGGCACCGCCGCTGCAATGTACCATGCCATGAATATCTTTGGATGTATATTTTTCTAGGATGCTTTTCACTATCGGCGCATAGGTGCGGGTTGGGGAAAGCACCAGTTTACCGGCATCGAGAGGAGAACCTTCGACGGAATCCGTTAATTTGGTTTTCCCGGAATACACCAATCCTTTGGGTACGGATGCATCGTAGCTTTCAGGATACTTATCGGCCAGATATTTCGAAAAAACATCATGCCGGGCCGAAGTGAGTCCGTTGCTACCCATACCACCGTTGTATTCCTTTTCGTACGTAGCTTTCCCAAAAGATGCCAGACCGACGATGACATCGCCCGACCTTATGTTGGCATTGTCAATGACATTGGCCTTTTTCAAACGTGCCGTCACAGTGGAATCTACGATAATGGTACGCACAAGATCACCCACATCGGCCGTCTCACCACCTGTAGAACGAATGCTTATGCCATGTTCGGCCAAATCGGAAATCAGTTCTTCGGTACCGTTGATGATGGCGGAAAGGACTTCGCCCGGAATCAGATTCTTGTTCCGACCTATGGTTGAAGAAAGCATAATATTGTCCGTAGCCCCGACACAGATCAAATCATCAATGTTCATGATAAGCGCATCTTGGGCGATTCCCTTCCAAACGGAAACATCACCGGTTTCCTTCCAATACATATACGCCAAGGAGGATTTCGTACCCGCACCATCGGCATGCATGACCAGGCAATAGTCCTCATCCCCTGTTAGATAATCGGGAACAATTTTACAGAAGGCTTGTGGGAAAAGTCCTTTATCAATGTTTTTGATAGCGTTGTGAACATCTTCCTTAGAGGCGGAAACCCCCCTTTGACTGTATCTTTCGCTGGTGGATGAACTCATTTCTTTTTCTATTTTATAAACAACAGCTCCCGATACTTCGTCAACGGCCATAGGCGGTCATCAATGAGTTGTTCTAATTTATCGCAGTGCTTCCGGATATCTTCGAAAAAGGGTCTGACATTATCGCAATAGGCAAAAGCTTTTTTCTGGGTATCGGTAATTTTGTTCGTTTTTCTTCTTGCGTCGGTCATGGCATCGGTAGTTTTCTTGAGGGATACCAAATGTTCGGCAATCTGTTCTATGATTCCCGATGGTCCGTCAGAGAGATTTTTATGGGCCGCGCCGTAAATATCCTTTAATCCAAGTACATTTTTTATCAATTGGTTCTGGTATTCGATGGCTGCGGGAATCACTTGGCTGTAGACGAGTTCGTCAAAGACCCGGCCTTCGATCTGCAAGTGCCTGACATAGGCCTCGAACTCGATTTCCTGGCGTGCCCTGACCTCGGCTTCGCTCAAAACCCCCATATCCTTAAAAAGTGCCACACTTTCTGCGGATGTCATGATTTGAAGTGCATTGGGCGTATTCTTATGGTTGCTTAATTTTCGTCGTTTTGCCTCTTTTTGCCATTCATCGCTATAACCGTCACCATCAAAACGTATCCGTTTTGATGTTTTTATATATTCCCGCAGCACATTGAATACCGCCTCATCCTTTTTAAGGTTTTTCTTATCGATCAATGCGTCCACTTCCTTTTTAAAATCCCGCAACTGTTTGGCAACGATGGTGTTCAACACCGTCATAGGTTTGGCGCAGTTCGTCAGGGTACCAACACCTCGCATCTCGAACTTGTTTCCCGTAAAGGCAAAGGGCGAGGTGCGGTTACGGTCGGTATTGTCCAACAAAATTTCGGGAATCTTGCCTACGACGTTCAATTTAAGTTCCGTTTTTTCCTCGGGGGATAGCTTTCCTTTTGAAACACCTTCCAATTCATC
>NZ_JBGTHY010000378.1:0-1513 GCF_041745955.1 Pricia sp. | reverse complement strand
ATTTAGCTTCTCCGAAATCGATACTGTCCAAAGGCACAATATGTTCATTAACGTGCGCAATGATGCTACCTTTGCGTATAGTAATCTATTTCTAATCGCGGAATTGGAGTTCCCCACCGGTGAGACCGTAAAAGATACCCTTCAGTATGAAATGGCATTGCCTGATGGCACATGGTTGGGAAAGGGCTATGGTAGCATTAAAGAGAATAAGCTGTGGTATAAGGAAAACATCGTTTTTCCCACATCGGGCGTATATAATGTAAGAATATCCCAAGCTATGCGCAAGAACGGCAGCGTAGACGGCGTCGTCAATTTAGAGGGGATAACGGATGTGGGGTTTGAGATTGAAAGGAGTTTGGAGTAGGCGATACGTAGTGGAAAAAGTCATAAACCAATAAACGTATAAACTACTTTTGCATTTTTAATAATCAGTAATCAGTAATCAGTAATTCTTCAATATGGCAAAGGCTGCTAAAAAGAAAAAGGGCAAAGGCTTCTTTACATATATCAAATGGTTCTGGATATTGTTTTCCGTGGGGATCCTATCGGTAGTCCTGCTTTTTTTGTTGGCTTCTTGGGGAGTATTCGGGGCGATGCCACAATACGAATACCTTGAGAATCCGCAGACCAATCTGGCCACCGAAATCATTTCTTCGGACGGTAAGACCCTTGGTAAGTTCTATCTTGACGACAACCGCACGCCCGTGCCTTTCGACAGTCTTCCCGACAATCTGGTCAAGGCTCTTATCGCTACGGAAGATGCGCGGTTTTACGAACATTCGGGCATCGATGCGTTCGGCGTTATGAGAGCGGTGGCCTATTTGGGAACCAAAGGAGGGGCAAGTACAATTACACAACAATTGGCGCGTCAACTTTTCGTAGGCGTACGTTCGAAGAACAAATTCGAGACCCTAAAGCAAAAGGCCATGGAATGGGTGCTTGCCACCCGCTTGGAAAGGCAATATACCAAAGAGGAAATCATCGCCATGTACCTCAATCAGTACGACTTTCTCTACAATGCGGACGGCATCCGGTCGGCGGCAAAAATATATTTCGGAAAGGAACCCCAAGAACTGAAGACCGAGGAATCGGCGGTCTTGGTAGGGATGCTCCAAAATTCCTCCTATTTCAATCCCATCCGAAGAAAAGAACTGGTCGTCAACCGCAGAAACACGGTGCTGGCCCAAATGGCTAAATACGACTACATAACGGAGCAGGAGAAAGATTCGCTGCAAAAGTTGAAAATGGCCATCCGCTTTAATCCGGAGTCACATAAGGAAGGCTTGGCCACGTATTTCCGAATGTATTTACAGGGCTTTATGAACCGATGGATCGCTAAAAACCCCAAACCGGCCTTGGAGGGACAACGTGACCGATGGAACCTTTATCTTGATGGCCTGAAAATATATACTACGGTAGATTCCCGTATGCAAGCGAACGCCGAACAGGCCGTACAAAAGCATATGGCGAATCTTCAGGCGGAATTTTTCCATCAGAATACACCCGAAAGAAA